>CAZZYD010000052.1:0-4135 GCA_964658175.1 uncultured Puia sp.
CGAACGAACTGATCGTGCTGGGCGACAGCGATGCTGAAAAGTTTCCGCTGCAACCCAAAAAGCACAGCCTCGAATTCCTGCGGGAAATCGCGCACCTGCGTTTCCGCACCAATACCTTCAGCGCGATCTTTCGCGTGCGGCATCACCTGGCTTTTGCCACCCACCAATTTTTTAACGACAAGGGATTTGTCTATCTCCACACACCCGTCATCACGGCCTCCGATGCCGAAGGCGCCGGGGAGATGTTTCATGTTACCACGCTGCCTTTTGAAAACACGCCGCGGAATGATGACGGGTCCGTAAATTTCAAAGAGGATTTTTTTGGCAAAGCCACCAACCTGACCGTCAGCGGCCAGCTTGAAGGAGAGCTCGGCGCCACCGCCCTGAGTGAGATCTATACCTTCGGACCGACTTTCCGCGCCGAAAATTCAAATACGGCGCGTCACCTCGCCGAATTCTGGATGATCGAACCGGAGATGGCTTTTTGCGACCTGGAAGACAATATGAATCTCGCTGAAGAATTCATCCGATACCTGATCCGCTATGTGCTGGAACATGCTGCCGATGACCTCGCTTTTCTTGACCAGCGGCTGGCCGAAGAGGAAAAGCAAAAACCACAGGCCGAACGCAGCGAGATGGGCCTGATCGAAAAACTGCGGCTCGTGGCCGACAACGATTTTGAACGAATCACTTATACGCAGGCGATCGAGATCCTCCTGCAATCCCCGGCTTATAAGAAAAAGAAGTTCTCCTATGATGTCGCCTGGGGGATCGATATGCAGAGCGAGCACGAACGGTATCTCGTGGAAAAGCATTTTAAGAAACCGGTGATCGTTACGGGATATCCACGCGAGATCAAGGCATTTTATATGCGCCAGAACGACGACGGCAAAACGGTGGCGGCCATGGATATCCTGGCACCGGGCATCGGCGAGATCGTGGGCGGCTCCCAAAGGGAGGAAAGACTGGAAAAACTCGAAGCGCGGATGAAGGAAATGGATATTCCGGTGGATCAGCTCTGGTGGTACCTCGATACGCGCCGTTTTGGATCGGTTCCCCATGCCGGTTTCGGCCTCGGCTTTGAAAGAATGGTGCTTTTTGTGACGGGTATGACCAATATCCGCGATGTAATTCCCTTCCCCCGTACACCAAAGAACGCGGAATTTTAACCGCTCATCCTAAAAAAAAATATTTTCTCTGATTGCCGTGCCTGGAGTAAGGCCATGTCTATGAGCGCTTTACGTCCACTCATGGCACATTTCTTCACCTATATCCGAGTTTTCTATGGTACTTTGTTTTGCATAGTACTAGCAATTGTATTATCTTTGATTTCGAAGGCAGGGGATTTCCCCCTCTGCTATTAAATCTGAAGACATGAATATCGAAAACACACAAAGTCAAATGCGGAAGGGGATCCTGGAGTTCTGCATTTTGTCTATCATACGCCGGGGTGAGGCCTACCCCAGTGATATCGTAGAAGAAATGAAAACGGCGAACCTTCACATTCTGGAAGGAACCCTCTATCCCCTCCTTACCCGCCTCAAGAATGCCGACATGCTCACCTATCGCTGGGTGGAAAGCAATTCCGGACCCCCGAGAAAATACTTCTCCCTGACAGCGAAAGGCCTCGCCTTTTACAGGGAACTGGAAACCACCTGGCAGGAACTGGCCAACGCCGTTCATGCCCTGGCCAGCAAAACCGAAAATATGCCGGACTCTACAGAAGACAAACCCGGTTTTTAACGCTCAATCCTCAAATAAGTAACAATGAAAAAGGTAATTAATATCAACTTCCACAGCCGCGTAATCCCCATCGAGGAAACGGCCTACGATATCCTGAAAAAATACGTGGATAAACTGCGGCGCCATTTTGCCGGTGAAGAAGGAGGCGATGAAATCGTAAACGATATCGAAAATCGTTTTGCCGAACTCTTTTCCGACAAACTGAAGGCAGGAGCCGTTTGTATTACCGACGAAGATGTCAATGCCATCATTATAAGCATGGGCAATCCGGAAGATTTTGACCAGGAAGAAGGTTCCTATACTGGTCAGGCGAAAACAGGCACAGGTCAAACGGAGTATGCAAACGCCGATACAGGCGGCCGGGGCAATCTGAACCGTTCCCTGAACGACAAGATCCTTGGTGGCGTATGCGGCGGGCTGGCAGCCTATATGAATATCGATCCCTCCCTGGTGAGAATCGGATATGCCCTGTTGTCTCTCGCAAGTTTCGGATTTGGATTTTTGCTTTATGTGATCCTTTGGGCGGTATTACCGGTCAAGGCCACCACGGCCACCGCCCGCAAAAGATTATACCGCAATCCGGACCAGCGGGTAATCGGAGGCGTAGCCAGCGGTATCGCCGCTTATTTTCATACGCAGGTATGGATTCCCCGCATCATATTCGCCCTGCCCCTGATTGCCGGTCTCTTCGAGGCGATCTTCAACCATGGCTGGTTTCATTGGGGTGACGGTCCCCATTTCATCACCGGCGGATTCGGCGGTACGCTGTTCGTAGCCTATCTGCTTCTTTGGATGCTGGTGCCCGAAGCACAGACTGCGACAGAAAAACTGGAAATGCGCGGGGAAAAAATCGATATCGAATCCATCAAGAATACGATCATGAAGGATTTTGGTGGCATCAAACAGCGGGCGGCTGTCGTAGGGGAAGAACTTAAACAACGCGCCCAGGAATTCAGCGACGACGTCAAAAAAAAAGGGCCGGAATTCAGGTCTGAGATGACCCGCGTCCGCAAATCTAACGGCATCGGTCATGCGATCGGCGTTTTGTTCAGAGCTTTCTTCCTTTTCATAGGCATCACGATCGCGTTTGCGCTGGTGGTGGGATTGATTGCGGTGATCTTCGGCGGCGCGGCCGTATTTCCCCTGAAGAATTATTTTCTCCAGGGATTCTGGGAACACCTGATGGCCTGGAGCGTATTCCTACTTGTTCTCTGCGTGCCGGTGATCGGATTGTTTACCTTCTTCATCCGCCGCATCATTGGCGTGCGGGCAAAAAATAATTCACTGGGCTATATTTTCGGCGGCCTCTGGGTGCTGGGCCTGATGTGCGCCTTCATTTTGCTGGGACAACTCACCTCCAATTTCCGGATGCGCATGGGCTCAGGAGATGATATCAACCTGACGACACCTCCCAACGGGAAGCTGATCGTACAGGTAAAGCAGGACAAGACAGATGTTTTCAACCGCAGCTGGCTTGGAATCAATTTCGATTCCGATGATGGACCTTTCTATAATATCGGGGAAGACAGCATCATGGCAAACACGGTCCGGATCGTGATTCAGAAAAGCGATGACAGCAGCTTCCATGTACACCGCGAAAAATTCAGCCGCGGGAGTAATGCCGACGAGGCAAAAAAACTGGCTGAGCAGATAAACTTCAACGTAACGCAGCAAGACAGCCTGTTGTTCCTTTCAGAAGGGTTTGCCATCTATCCGAAACAACAATTCCGCAACCAGCAGGTATTGGTATTGATACAGGTGCCTGTGGGGAAGAAAATTTATGTTGACGAATCTGCCGATGACTATAACTATTTTAACATCAACGTCAGCCGCAACCACCGCCGGTGGAGCAACAACGACTACGAACAATGGGATGAGTCGCACAACTGGGAAAGCGGTATCGAATATGTAATGACCACGAATGGCCTGGAAAAAACCGGTCTTCATTTTTCTCCTGAAAGAAAAGAAAAAATAGAAAAGCAGGAACGCGATGAAAAGCAGGAACAACAGGAGAAAAAAGAAGATGAAGATGATAATAAGGACGATGACAAAAAAACCCAGTCCGCGCCTGCCCGCAAGGAAGACAGCGGTTACCGTTACCACCAGGACAAGCCATCTGCCCGTGTGCAGGTGACTGAACCAAAGGATGAGGCGAATGGCTCCCTGTTCGAAATTTTTGCGAAAGAGATCTAAATGTGCCGGGCAAGTTTTACTTTCACCGATCAAATCCGGATGGGTCGGCACATATGAAACAAACGCCTTTTTATCAAAAGCATATTGCATTGGGAGCCAAAATGGCTCCTTTTGCCGGTTATAACATGCCGATCAGTTACAGCGGCATCAATGAAGAACATCAGGCCGTTCGAACCAATGCGGGCGTGTTTGATGTGAG
>CAZZYD010000052.1:4145-16622 GCA_964658175.1 uncultured Puia sp.
GAATTTCTGCTGAAAGGCCCGCATGCGCTGGAGCTTATCCAGCGGATCACCTCCAATGACGCCTCAAAACTTACCGCCGGCAAGGCGCAATACAGTTGTTTTCCCAACGAAACCGGCGGCATTGTAGACGACCTGCTGGTATATTGCATCCGGGAGAATGATCTGTACATGCTGGTGGTGAATGCTTCCAATATCGAAAAAGACTGGAACTGGATCCGTCATCACAACCATCACCAGGCCGGCATGGAAAATATTTCCGACCGCACCTGCCTGCTGGCGATCCAGGGGCCCAATGCCTGCCGGATTCTGCAATCCCTGACCGAACTGGACATCCTCAACCTGACCTATTATACTTTCGTCCAGGGCGTTTTTGCAGGCGTTGAAAATGTATTGATCAGCGCGACCGGCTATACGGGTTCAGGCGGTGTTGAAATATATTTTGACGATAAGAACGGCGCCGCCGATAAGATCTGGGATGCCATTTTTACTGCAGGCGCCAGCGCGGGCATCAAGCCGATCGGTCTGGCAGCCCGGGATACACTGCGACTTGAAATGGGCTATTGCCTGTATGGCAACGACATCGATGATACCACTTCGCCCCTCGAAGCCGGTCTGGGATGGATCACCAAATTCAGCAAGGATTTCATTTCCAGGGAGACACTGGAAGCCCAAAAGGCGCGCGGCATCCAGCGGAAACTGGTGGGATTTGAAATGGTCGAAAGAGGCATCCCGCGACAGGGCTATGAAATCAAGGATTTTTCCGGCGGCGTGATCGGGCATGTCACATCTGGTACGCAGTCCCCTACGCTGAACAAACCCATCGGACTGGGCTATGTCAGAAATACGTTTTCGAATATAGACGCAAAAATATATATCAAAATCCGCGATAAACTTCTCCAGGCCAAGGTTGTTAAATTACCCTTCGTTTCCTGACACGGGCTTATTTTTGCGCAGCATTTCCATAACATGAGTGATTCAAGACCTGTTTTATTTACCTGTCTGTCTCCGGCCCTGCTTCATTTATACGATGCCAGCCATGCGGTGGTCGTCATCATCGACGTGCTCCGCGCCACGTCCACCATTGCCACCGCCTTATACAATGGCGCGCGGCATATCATTCCGGTAGACAGTGTAGCAAAATGCATTGAACTGGGCAGACAGATCGAATGCGTTACTGCGGGCGAACGCGATGGCATGATCGCCGGTGGACTCGCGCATGGCAATTCACCGTTTGAATACAGCCGGGAATTCATCCAGAACAAAATTCTGGTGCTCACCACCACCAATGGAACAAGGCTCCTGCACATGGCCCTGGACAAAGGTGCGCAGGAGATCATCACCGGTTCTTTCGCCAACCTCAGCGCCGTCTGCGATTACCTGCTCTCCCAAAATAAAAATGTGATTCTTGCCTGCGCCGCGTGGAAGGACCGGATCAATATTGAAGACACGCTTTTTGCCGGCGCCGTGATCTCGCGGATCAAAGAAAATTTTTCGATCAGCTGCGATTCTTCCGCCATCGCTGAAACACTCTATGATAAGGCGGGAACAGATCTTTTTGAATTCATGAAAAAGAAAAACGCCTCCCACTATCACCGGCTCATGAACTACGGACTTGAAAAAGATATCCGGTACTGCCTGCAGACAGACACGGCGAACGTATTGCCGGTTTACAACAACGGCATGCTGCGCTGCTGATTAATGTTGCCTCGCTGCCCAGACTTCCATTTTCCGCTCCAGGATACTCAGCGGCACACAACCATCTTTCAATACTTCATCGTGAAAAGACGCGAGGTTAAACGCGGCGCCAAGCTGGTTCGTGTATTTGGTCCTTAGCTCCCTGATTTTCATCGCACCGGTTTTATAACTCAGCGCCTGCGCCGGGCATGCCATATAGCGTTCGATCTCTGCGGTGGCGCCTGCTTCGCTGATGGATTCATTGTCGGTCATATATTTTATGGCCTGCTCGCGCGTCATATTTTTTTCGTGCATGGCCACGTCCACCACCAGCCGGATGGCGCGGTGCATTTCATCGCCCAGGGCGCCGCAATACTGATACGGATCTGTATACAGGCCAAGCTCTTTACCCAGCGACTCGCAATACAAAGCCCATCCTTCGCCGTAGGCGCCATACCAGATAAAACGCCTGAACGCCGGGAGCAGGGTATCTTCCTGTTGCAGGGAAACCTGGTAGTGATGACCAGGAATGGCTTCATGGAGAAAAAGCGATTCCATGCCGCTGGTTACATTGAACTTCGTGGCGTCCAGGATCGGTACGTAGAAAATACCCGGGCGTGTACCATCCGCCGATCCCTGGATATATTCGGCGCTGGCGCTGGCAGCCCGGAAAGCCTCCGTCTGGCGGATCTCAAAACGCGTTTTGGGAACGTGGCCGAACATCGTCTTCAGGTTCGGGTCGATGGTCTGCTGAATTTTGCGAAAGGCATTCAGCACTTCTTCCGGCGTTTTATATGGCATGAACCGTGGATCGGTTTCAATAAAATGATAAAATGCCTGCAGGCTTTCGGGATGGCCGACCGATTTTTTTACGAGGTCGATGGTATCATGGATGCGTTTTACTTCAGCCAGTCCGGTCTGATAAATTTCCTCCGTGGATTTTTCGGTCGTGGTCCAATACCTCACCAGGAACTTGTAATATTTATCGCCCTGCGGCAACGCACTATAACCGGTACTATTAAGCGCTTTTGGAAGATATTCTGTCTGCAGAAAATCTCCGAGCCGCTGGTAGGCCGGGATCAGGGTCTGCGTGATCAGTTTCAGGTATGCCGTATCCAGCCTGGATCTGGTGCCTGCATCAAACGCTTCCGGCATATGGGTGATGGGTCCGTAAAAAAGACTTGTTTTCGGGTCCGCGACCACCATTGCCTTCATTTCGGGGATCATCTTTTGCACGAGGGTTTTTGGCAGTACGCAACCGCTGGCAATGCCTTTGCGGAAGTAGATGATGGCGCTGTCTGCCCAGGCGGAGAAGTTTGTGGCCCTTTTTATCCAGTTGTCATAGTCCTGCACCGTCTTAAAGGGCTGTGCGCTCGTGCCACTGCCCAGTTGACCCAGGAGCAGCGGAAGCCCCTCGAACTGGTTAAACGGAATGCTGTTGACATTGGGCATGGTCACCGGACTGATTTCCATGCGCAGCTGGTTGCCTTCCAGGTTTATCCCGATTTCCCTTGTAAACACTTCAAATGTTATACGATCATTTTCGTTGAGCTTTTCGGGATCGATGCGTTCGATCCGGCGTTTATATTTTTCATAGAACGCACCCACGGTATCAAGATAACTGTCGGTGAAATTCACGGGCAGCTGATCGTTATACCGGCCATCGCCGTTGATTGTTGCTTCCAGGGGATATAAACGCAGCCTTTCTTCGTAATATTCGTTGACAATTCTCGCCAACCGGTGGTTGTCGGGCATTTGTTCGTCCCGGTGCATGAGTTTACAGGCACTTAACATAAATACAATAGACAGCAGGAAATGAGCGCGGCGCATGAACGTTGTTTTATACAGCTAAAGTTAAGATATCCAGTATCTTCGTTTAAAATGTGGGCTGATTTTAATTTTTCTATACCTTCGTCCCGACGAATTTATCTCTCCACCTACCCCCTCCCTATCAAAATAATAAAACCTATTCTGTGATTTAACAGCGCAAAACATGCCTGTTTACGGTTATTTGACCCTGATAGCTGTAATTGGTATAACAATTGCAATGCGTTAAATATACTAGTCTCACACGCACGGCTATATTTATTATTAACTTTCTTAAAATGATTATTATGAAGCTTCGGTCAGTTCTACTCTTATCACTTTGCTCATTAACCCTTTTCTCTTGCGTAAGTACAAAAAAATATAAGGCAATGATGGCCAAGGACAAGGCCAGTTTCGATTCCCTGAGCGCTGAATACGCCAAATTACAGGGCGATTTAAAGAATTGTAACGACATGACAGCAGACCTCAACAAACAGAAGAGCAGTCTTCAGGGTCAGCTCGATGATCAGAACAAACAGATTGCTTACCTGAGAGACAACAATACACAGGCGCTGAAACAACTTGAAGATCTTTCTGTGATCTCCGGTTCACAGGCCGAAAGCATCAAGAAATCACTGGAAAATATCGGATCGAAGGATTCTTATATCCGCGATCTGCAGTCAGCCATGGCGCATAAAGATTCCATTAACATGGCGCTCCTGATGAACCTGAAAGGCGCTACTGTAGACATGGCCGATTCCGACGTAAATATCAAGGTTGACAAGGGTGTCGTATTCATCGACCTCTCCGACAAGATGTTGTTCAAAACAGGCGCGTCGAATGTTTCGCCAGCCGCCAAGAAAGTTCTTGCCAAAGTCGCTGCCGTGTTGAAGAACCAGCCCGATATCGAACTGATGGTTGAAGGTAATACCGACAACAAGGCGATCAAAGGTGATCCATTGGGCAACTGGGACCTGAGCTGCTCCCGCGCAGTATCTGTAGTGAAGATCCTTCAGAAGACATACGGCGTACCGCCGATCAAGATGACCGCTGCTGGTCGTGGGGAATATAACCCGCTTGCAAGCAACGATACCAAGGACGGCCGGAACACAAACCGCCGCACCCGCATCATGATCCTGCCAGCGCTTGATCAGTTCTTCAAACTGCTCGAAAAGAAATAGTCAACGATCATAGGATTCAAACTAAAAAAAGCCGCTCTTGCAAAGAGCGGCTTTTTTTATTCGTTTATATCGATCCAGTTAATATCCTCTTACGTTCTTTCCTTCCATATAATTGATAAAGGCCTTGTTTACGACCTTGTTTCCGCCGGCCGTGGGATAGTTGCCCGTGAAATACCAGTCGCCTGTATTGGTGGGACAGGCTTCATGGAGCGATTCGATGGTCTGATAGATCACCTGCACGGGCGTGGTGATTTCTGGTGGCGTAATCAGCTCGGCGATCTTATCGGAAATTTCCTGGGTGGTAAATGGTTTGTAAACCTGGCGGACGACATTTTCCGTGTGCAGCTGCCCCATCCGTTCCAGCTCTTTACACTGGGCGTACAGTTCCTGCAGGCAGTCTTCCTTATCCCGTTCCTTCATCAGCGCGATGGCGGCTTTGAAAGCAATAAAATCACCCAGCTTGCTCATGTCGATACCATAGCAATCCGGATAGCGGATCTGCGGCGCGGAAGAAACAATGATGATTTTTTTGGGCTGCAACCGGCTGAGCATGCGAACGATACTTTCGCGCAAAGTGGTTCCGCGCACGATCGAGTCGTCGATCACCACCAGGGTATCCGTATTTTTCTGCACAGTGCCGTAGGTGATATCGTAAACATGCTGAACCATTTCATTACGGCTTACATCCGCTGTAATGAAAGTCCTCATCTTTACGTCCTTGATGGCAATCTTCTCGATACGGATTTTACGCTTGAGCATTTCCGTTAATTTCTCTTCTGTGATATCGGTGCCCCAGGAAAGAATGCGCTGCTTGATCACGTCTTTCAGGTAATCGTCCATTCCTTTCCACAACCCATAGAAGGCGACTTCTGCCGTATTGGGAATGAAGGAGAAGATCGTATTTTTTAAATCGTGGTTGATCGATGCCAGGATTTGATTGCTCAGGTTATAGCCAAGCGCGATGCGTTCGCGGTATATTTTTTCATCGCTGCCGCGGGAGAAATAGATCCTTTCAAAACTGCAGGCACGCCGCTCTCTGGGTTCAAGGATCTGCTCGATGGAGAGTTCGCCGCCGGCGCGGGCGATGAGCGCGGTACCGGGCATGAGTTCCATCACTTCATTCTCACCGACATTGAATACAGTGCGGATCGCGGAGCGTTCGGAAGCCGCGACGATCACTTCGTCGTCGGCAAAATAATATGCGGGCCGGATGCCATTGGCATCGCGGAAGACGAATCCGTCGCCGTTGCCGATGAGTCCGCCCACCGTAAACCCGCCATCGAATAGTGGAAGTGCTTTCTGCAATACTTTTTTTACGTCGAGGCGATCCGGACTTTCTTCGTCCGATTGCACGATGAAGTGATGAATCACTTCCATCATGGCGGCCAGGTCACTTTGTTTTTGAAATTCTCCCGGATCCATATTGATCAGGGCAAAGAGTTCGTCGGTATTGACCAGGTTGAAATTGCCGGCCAGCGCGAGGTTGCGGCTCGGCGCCGTATCGCGTTTGATGAAAGGGTGGCAGAATTCAACATTGTTTTTTCCCTGGGTTCCGTACCGGAGATGGCCGAGCAGCAATTCGCCCATCACCGAAATATGTCCCTTCAGCAGACCGGGATGATTACCGATATCGGGCTGGTATTTTTCAAGGTCTTTGACCTCTTCATGTATTTTGGAGAAGATGTCCACGATGGGCTGGGTGGCATTGCTTCTGATCCGGTGGAGAAAGGGGTGACCAGGTTCGATGTTAAGTTTTACCGAGGCAACACCGGCGCCGTCCTGGCCGCGGTTATGCTGTTTTTCCATCAGCAGGTACAGCTTGTTCAGTCCATAAAGTGCCGTACCATATTTTTGGAGATAATACGAAAATGGTTTGCGAAGCCTGATGAATGCCATTCCACATTCATGTTGAATCTCATCGCTCATGGGAGGGAAATAAGGCGCAAAGGTATATCAATTCCCAAGAAGAAAGAAGGCCTGATCAGATGTAGGTGGAACTATTGTTGATGAAGTTCACCAGGGAGGCTGAATTCTTGATCTTCAGCTTCTTAAGGATGTTATGGCGATGCACTTCCACCGTTTTGAGGGAGATCTCCAGGCTTTTGGCCATCTCACGGGAGGAGAGGCCCTGTTTGATCAGATTGATGATCTGCATTTCGCGTTCCGTCAGCACATTTGTGCCCGGGATCATGCCGTTTTTTTCCGGCATCAGGGATTGTTCAGACAGGATATCCTTGATCTCGTCACAGATATATTTATTGCCGTTGTATACTTCGAGGATGGCCTTGATCATTTCTTCACGGGAAGAATTTTTTGTTACATATCCCTTGGCGCCGATCTGCAACATTTTTTTTGCGTAGGCAGGCTGGGAATGCATGGTGACGCCGATGATCTTTGACAATGGCCAGGACTTGCGAATTTGTTTTGTCGCCTCCATGCCGGAGAATGGCGCCATATTGATGTCCATGAGAATGACATCCGGATGTTTCTTTTTTGTTTGTTCAACTGCTTCCTCTGCATTGGAGCAGGTGGCGATGACGCTGAAGCGGGAGTCGCTGTTCAGAATGTAGGTCCAGGTCTCTCTGATGAGTTTGTGGTCGTCGGCTATCAAAATACTGATCATATCCTTAGATTGAAGAAACGTGCTATCGCACCAAGCATGTAAAATTCTCAGTTTGATGAAAGCTTAAGCAATTCGTTAGACGGCCTTTACAGGCCTCCCTGGATGGTTACGAGCGCCAACTCATAAAACCCTTATGTAATATAGTGTATGGAGATAAGTAAACGTTTCCGCTCACACATTATATTTAATCGGAATAAGTGGAAACACTTAGCTATTTGCTGCTGGTGGCATTTGTTTGCCATTTCGCGAGTGCGCTGCAGCTGCTGTATTCCTTGTCAATCATGATATAATAGGTGGAGATCCTGGAGACAAACCATTTCTGGAGTGCGTTGGCTTTCTTTTCTTCCAGCGCGCGTTGGGCGATGCGGTTATAGTCATCCCGCAGATTTTCGCGGTGAGGTTGAGATTTGGTGATCATGTATACGATGCGCACGCCTTTCTTGCCGCGGTCATCTGTATACACTGTCGGCTTTGAATATTCGCCCTGTTTGATGTTCGATGATTTCAACAGCAATACCATATCCTTGTCGAGTTCATCGATCTTGAGGAAGTTGGTACCATCCCGGGATAACAAACGACCCGCCGTGTATTTTGAATTATCATCTTCGCTGTATTTGTCAACGGCTTCACCAAAACCAATTTTGCCGTCGATCAGCTGATCGCGGACTGAATCGAGTTTGGCGATGGCCTGGTTTGATTCCGTTTCTGTAATCTGCGGAATGCGGAGGATGTGGCGCACGATCGCATCATCTCCGTTGCGGCTCACCATCTGCAAAATGTGGTAACCGAATTTGGATTTAAAAACGGGGGAGATCTGGCCATCTTTCAAACGGAAAGCGTTTGACATGAATGCCGGATCCCATTGCTTGTCATTTTTGTTGATCTGATATACGCCGCCTTTGTCCTTGCTGCCCGGATCATCAGAATACAAAGCGGCCAGGCTTTCAAAACGTTTTGTGCCGTCTTCCACCTGTTTTTTGAATCCGTTGAGTTCTTCGATGGCGAGGAGTTCGATGTCACGGCTGGCTTTCGGATACACGATGATCTGACCAAGCTGCAGTTCAGATTCGTAAAGCCGGAGACTGTCCGCCGGTATTTTTTCGAAATATTCTTTTACTTCTATCGGAGTGATCTTGATCGCGTCGGTGATCTTGCTCCGCATGCCACTGGCGAGGCGCTGTTCTTTGATCGCGGGACGAAAATCTTCCTTGATCTGATATACGCTGCGACCGGAAATCTGCTCGAGCGCTTCCTTGCCGCCGTACTGCTGGATGAAATACCGGATCTTCTGATCGAGTTCAGCGTCCACTTCTTCATCCGTTACCGGAATGGAATCCTTGATGGCCTGCATTTCAAGGGCTTTCTGGGTGAGCATGGCATCCATGAGGGCGCAGTTATCCTGCGGTGGTAAGCCCTGGCGCTGCATATCTTCGTTGGCCACCGAAATTTCGGAGCGCAGGATGATGCGGTCTCCCACAATGCCAATGATCTTGTCCGCTACCACTTTCTGCTGGCTGAATCCAGCCAGGGAAAGCACCACACCAAAACCTGCCAGTAAAACTTTTCTCATATCAGAAGGCGTAAGATTCAAATTTAATTGGTATCGGTTCGATGGGCCGATATATATTGTTATTTAACAAATAATTACTCGCGTGATCAGCATCCCTACCACAAATCCAGTTAAAGCGTCCTTTTCACTTCTTCTTCTTCATACGCTTCCACAATATCTCCCACCCGCACATCGCTGAAATTTTTGATGGTAAGACCGCATTCCATGCTGGAAGGCACTTCTTTCACATCATCCTTAAAGCGTTTGAGCGACGCGAGTTCCGCGGTAGCGCCTTCTCCCACCGGATAGATCACGATGCCATCGCGCACGAGCCGGACCTTCGAATTGCGGTAGATCTTTCCTTCGAGGACAAAACAACCGGCCACCGTGGCCTTGTCGAATTTGAACACGTTGCGGACCTCCACATTGGCCACGACTTTTTCCTGGATTTTCGGCTCCAGCATCCCTTCCATCGCACTCTTAATTTCCTCGATGGCGTTATAGATAATGGAATAAGTCTTGATTTCCACGCCTTCCGTTTCGGCCAGCTTACCGGCCTGCATCGAAGGACGTACGTTGAATCCCACAATTACCGCATCTGATGCCGTAGCGAGCAGTACATCACTCTCCGTGATCGCACCCACCGCTTTATGCACTACCACCACCGCGATTTCTTCGGTAGACAGTTTCTGCAGCGAATCGCTGAGGGCTTCCACGGAACCATCCACATCCCCTTTCAGGATCAGGTTCAGTTCCTTGAAATTACCCAGGGCCAGGCGGCGGCCGATTTCATCGAGCGTGATATGCTTCTTGGTCCGGATTCCCTGTTCGCGGAGCAGCTGGGCGCGCTTGCCGGCGGCCTCTTTTGCTTCCCCTTCATCTTCATATACCCTGAATTTTTCACCCGCCTGCGGCGCGCCATTGAGTCCGAGCAGCAATACCGGGGTAGAAGGCGGCGCGTCTTCCACGCGTTTGTTTCTTTCGTTGAACATCGCCTTGATCCTGCCCACATACTGGCCGGATACCACGAGGTCTCCGTTGTTGAGGGTTCCACCCTGTACCAGCACCGTGGCTACATAGCCGCGTCCCTTGTCCAGCGATGCTTCGATCACCGTACCGGATGCTTCGCGGTTCGGATTTGATTTGAGGTCGAGGATCTCTGCTTCCAGCAGGATCTTTTCGAGCAGCAGGTCGATATTCAAACCCTTCTTCGCAGAGATTTCCTGTGACTGATACTTTCCGCCCCAGTCTTCCACGAGCAGGTTCATACCGGCCAGCTGTTCTTTTATCTTTTCAGGATTGGCTCCTTCCTTATCTACTTTGTTGATGGCAAATACCATCGGCAATCCCGCCGCCTGCGCATGGGAAATCGCTTCTTTGGTTTGCGGCATGATGGCATCATCGGCAGCGATCACGATCACCGCCACATCGGCGGCCTTGGCGCCACGGGCACGCATCGCGGTAAACGCTTCGTGACCCGGCGTATCCAGGAAAGTGATCTTCTTGCCGGTGGCCGTGGTGACTTTATAGGCACCGATATGCTGGGTGATACCGCCCGCTTCGCCCGCCACCACATTCGCTTCGCGGATATAATCGAGGAGGGAGGTTTTCCCGTGATCGACGTGACCCATGATGGTGACGACCGGTGAACGTGGCTCGAGTTCTTCGGGCGCGTCTTCGATTTCTTCTTCTTCCATTTCCAGTGCATCGTCGATGCCGATGAATTCCACCGTATAGCCAAATTCTCCGGCCACCAGTTCGATTACATCCGCTTCCAGCCGCTGGTTGATGGATACCATCATACCCAGACTCATACATTTACTGATGATATCGGCATAGCTGACATCGATCAGACTGGCGAGCTCACTCACACTCACGAATTCCGTCACCTGGAGCTTGTTGTCTGTCAGCTCCTCGTTGCCGGCCAGTTCAGCCTGTTCCTCCCGGCGTGCCCGGCGATATTTTGCTTTCGTGCTTCTTCCGCGACCACCCGCACCGGCGAGTTTGGCCTGGGTCTGCTTGATTTTTTCCTGAATTTCTTTCTTGTCGATTTCCTTTGCTTCCCGCGGATTGGTGGAGCGGGCGGCACCTGGTGCGCCCGGAGCGCGGAAATCGCGGCGGGTACCGGTTCTTGGCTCGGCGCCCGGTACGCGCTTGTGAATCGGGTTGCCCGATCCGGCCGGACGACGGGTTTCACTGATCGCAGCGGTCCCTTCTTTTTTCTCGATCGGAATACGCTTGCGCTTTCTTTTTTCTTCCGCCAGCTTTGGTTTGTCGGCATCGACCGGCAATTCAATTTTACCTAGGATTTTCGGTCCTTCGATTTTATCCACCAGGATATTCTCGATGGTGCCCGCTTCCACGCCGTCCGGTTCAGCAACCGGGCTGTCAATAACAGCCTCGGGTACGATCACGGTTTCCGGAACAATTTCCGGGGTTTCGGCCACGGGCGCCGTTTCTGTCGTATCTGCTTTTTTCTTGGATGTCTTTTTCGGACGGGTAGAGGAGTCGATGGCCGAAAGATCGATTTTGTCCAGGATCACCGGCATTTCGATCTCGGGCGCTTCTATCTTGATCGTCTCCGGTTCTTTCTTTGGTTCTTCCACCTTGGCGATCACCGGCGCTTTTACTTCCGGCGCGACCACCACGACGGGTTCTTCCTTGGGCGCGACGACCTTCTTGGGATCTTTTTTGAAAAGAACCGCTTCGTCTTCGCGCTTTCTCTTGGTTTCGACACTTCCTTTCGGGAGGTCGATCTGGTTGCTTTTGATTTTGGCGACCTTATCACCCGCAAATTCCTGCTGCAGCGACCGGTACATGTCGTCTGTAAGCTTGGACGTGGGTTTGAGATCATCTTTACTGAAGCCTTTGCCTACCAGGAAATCCACCAGCGTTTCCTTGCCGATGTTGAATTCCTTGGCCGCGGCCATTAACCTTGGTGTTGCTATTTCTGCCATATTAAATTTGTCCATGAACGAGCGTCCATGGACACCCGTCATGCTTTTAAATGTAAAATATACTCATTGGCCTTGATCATATTTCTATGAGGGGCCATCATTCTTCTTTCTTGAATTCTTCCTTGAGTACGCGACGCACATCTTCGATTGTTTCCTTTTCGAGATCCGTTCTTCTTTCCAGTTCTTCCACACTCAGGTTAAGTACGCTGTGCGCGGTATCGCAACCGATGCGTTTGAGTTCGTCGATGATCCATGTTTCGATTTCATCGCTGAATTCTTCCAGATCGATATCAAACTCATTGCCATCCTCGCCTTCATTGTCACGGAAAACATCGATTGAATATCCTGTCAATTCCTGCGCCAGCTTGATATTAACACCCTTTCTTCCGATCGCCAGCGACACCTGATCCGGTTTAAGATAGACACTCGCGTGCATCTTTTCGTTGTCCAGGTCCATGCTGGTAATTTTCGATGGCGTCAGCGAGCGCTGGATCAGCAGCTGGGTATTGTTGGTCCAGTTGATCACATCGATATTTTCGTTCTTCAGTTCCCGCACGATGCCATGGATACGGCTTCCTTTCATCCCCACACAGGCTCCTACGGGATCGATCCGGTCGTCATAAGATTCCACGGCCACCTTGGCTCTTTCGCCGGGTTCGCGCACGATCTTTTTGATGACGATCAGTC
>CAZZYD010000053.1:0-16576 GCA_964658175.1 uncultured Puia sp.
CAATGCCGCCACCGCCGAGCTCGGCCTGGGAGAAGGAAAATTTCCTGTGTCGGTGTTGTATTAGTGACCGCCGCCATCTGCCGGTTTCTTGCAGCAGGTAGGCAATTTTTTATAGGCGTCCGGATCGGCTGAGACATCATCCGCATCATAACCGATATTGGCGATCGCCGTTTTTACATTCTCGTAGGTGGTGCGATCCACGAGGTACGTTACTTTCGTCACTTTGTGTTTATAATCAACCACGCATTTTTGTACGCCATCTTCGCGGGTCATGTATTTTTCAATGCGGTCCTTGCATTCCTCGCATTGAACAGTCGGTGTTTTGATGGTGGCTGTTTCGATCGATCCCTTTCTGACGACCTGGCTGTGGCCGGTTTGAACGAGGCCGGCGACCAGGAGAAGCATCATGCATATCTTTTGCATAGTAAATAGTTGTCTTGTTTAAAATTACGGATTGACCAGCCAGCGGGCCGGGTCCTGACTCCATTTTAACAAAATATCCTGCTGTCCGGCGGAGACGATGCCTTTCTCGATGGCCAGGCGGATCAGCGTTTCATAATTGGTGAGCGACTGATAGGGAACGCCGGCGGAAGCAAAGGATTGTTTTGCCGCATCAAAGCCATAGGTGAAGATAGAAACCATCCCGATCACTTCCAAGCCCGCCTGCCGGAGTACTTCTACCACCTGGAGACTGCTTTTGCCGGTGGAAATGAGGTCTTCCACCACCACGATTTTTTTGCCTTTTTCATAATGCCCTTCGATCTGGTTGCCAAGTCCGTGTTCTTTTGGTTTGGCACGCACATACAAAAATGGGAGTTTGAGCTGATCAGCAGCCATGGCGCCCCAGGCGATGCCGGCGGTGGCCACACCCGCCAGCCATTCGGCATCGGGATAGGTCTGAAAAATGAGGTTACACATTTCCGATTTGATCATTTCCCGGATATGCGGAAAAGAGAGCACTTTTCGGTTGTCGCAATAAATCGGACTTCTCCATCCGGAGGCCCAGGTAAACGGCTGATCGATGTTCAGGCGGACGGCCTGCGTCTGAAGGAGTTTTTCTGCAACGGCTTTTTGATCGGTCATAAAGTTTTGTTTCACGCAAAGACGCAAAGGAAGCGCAAAGGCGCGCTGTAAAGTTATCATAAGAAGTGCGCAATATCCGATCTTTGAAGGAATTACAAGCCTTAAATAGTCCTGTCGTCTTTGCGATTCCTTTGCGTCTTTGCGTGAAACAAAAATAATATGATTAAAAAAACAATCCTCGCCGGTGGCGGCCTCGTTGAAAATGAACGCGGAGAAATCCTGTTTATGTATCGCCGTGAAAAATGGGATCTGCCAAAAGGAAAGCTGGATCCGGGTGAAACGATCGAAGCCTGCGCCCTGCGTGAGGTGCAGGAAGAAACCGGACTGCGCGAGGTAACCCTCGGTGATTTGCTGATCATCACGCGGCACGAATACGAAGAAAAGGGGATGGAGATCCTGAAAGAAACGCACTGGTTCAGGATGAAGGCGGATTCCGGATCGCCACTGGTACCGCAGGCGGAAGAACAGATCACCGACCTGCGCTGGGTGGATCTGAAAGATTTCGATACGGTTACCGGAAATACCTACGCCAACATCCGGGAACTGCTGACTTTTGCCGGCTACCTGAAAAAATAATCACTCCGCGGTTTTCTTTTTTGGCAGCACATACACGGTCAGCCGGCTAACACAGATGAGCTGCAGCTGGTCGTCCGTGATCCGGATATCCCACACATGGGTTGAACTGCCCAGATGAAACGGGGTAGCGGTGGCCGTTACAAAACCGGAACGCGCGCTCCGGATATGATTCGCATTGATCTCGATCCCCACGCAGTAATGGGTGGCGGGATTGGCCACCATCACCGATCCGACGCTGCCAATGGTTTCGGCCAGCGCGGCCGATGCCCCGCCGTGGAGGAGACCGTAGGCCTGTTTGGTGCGGTGGTCTACCGGCATCCTTGCCTTCATATAATTGTCGCCCACTTCGGTGAACTCGATCCCGAGATATTCATTCATCGTATCCTTGGCAAAGGAATTCAGCTTTTCTACGCTGGGGTTGTTTTTGAACCAGATCGACATATCAATGCACTTTTGATTGTAAAGAATCCTGCACCAGCTGGGGCAGGAACTGCAAGGCATTGCCGCCATTGCGCAATACATCGCGCACGAGGGTGGAAGCGACGGAGGTATATTGTGGCAGGCAGGTCAGAAAAACGGTTTCGATCTCGAAGTCCAGGCTTCGGTTCATGTCCGCGATCGCCTTTTCATATTCAAAATCATTGACGTACCGGATGCCGCGCAGGATAAAATGAGCGCCGACCTGCTGGCAGCAGGTAACCGTTAAGCCATCATAGATTACGGCATCTACCTGCGGATTGTCCTTATAGATTTCCCGGATCCATTTCAGGCGCTGTTCTTCCGAAAACATCGGTGTTTTATTGGCGTTCCGTCCGATACCGATCACCAGTTTATCGAATAGCGATAAGGAACGGTCGATGATATCCAGGTGTCCGATGGTGATGGGATCGAAAGTCCCGGGAAAGAGAGCAATGCGCTGCATGGCTTTTCTGTTTGGTGAAATTAAATCGCGAATCCTTTGCCGGCCAGCAGATAAAGGACGGCCATCCGTACGGCAACGCCATTTTCTACCTGCTGTAAGATAATCGATTGCCCGCTATCCGCCACGTCGCTGTCCAGTTCCACACCGCGGTTGATGGGCCCGGGATGCATGATCACGATGTCCTTGTGCAGGCTGTCCAGCAACCTTTTATTGATCCCATAGGCGAGGCTGTATTCGCGCAACGACGAGAACAACACCTGATTCTGGCGTTCGAGCTGGATGCGCAGCACGTTCGCCACATCGCACCAGGCGAGTGCTTTTTTCAGGTCGTATTCCACCAGGATGTCGAAAGCTTCGCGGATATGCACCGGGATCAGGGTCGGCGGACCTGCCACCATCACTTCGGCGCCCATTTTTTTCAGCAGATAGATATTGCTCAGGGCCACCCGCGAATGCATGATGTCGCCGATGATCGCTATTTTTTTTCCTTCCAGCGAGCCGAGTTTTTCGCGGATCGAAAAAGCGTCGAGGAGGGCCTGGGTGGGATGTTCGTTGATTCCGTCTCCGGCATTTACGATCGCCGCCGGAATATGTTTGGCCAGAAAATGGGGGGCGCCGCTGGCGCTGTGGCGCATCACCACCATGTCCACCTTCATCGAAAGGATGTTATTTACCGTATCAAGCAGGGACTCGCCTTTGGAGACCGAGGAATTCGATGCCGTGAAATTGATCGTGTCTGCGGACAGTCGTTTTTCTGCCAGCTCGAATGATATCCGGGTGCGCGTGGAGTTTTCGAAAAACAGGTTGACGATGGTTACATCCCGGAGGGTGGGTACTTTTTTGATCGGTCGCTGGAGGACTTCCTTAAAACGGGTGGCTGTATCTAAGATGGTAACGATGTCGGGGGCGGCGAGATCCCTTATGCCAAGAAGGTGTTTTGTGCTTAGTTGCATCAAAGGGCGAAGTTATATTTGATCCGTCAATCCCCAAAATATTATAAAAGCACCACTTCGGCCTTGCCATCCCGCTCTTCCCAGAACACTTTCACCTTCTGGGTCACGATGGAATCGATGGATTTACCCGTATAATCTGGCTGGATCGGCACTTCGCGGCTAAGCCGCCGGTCGATCAGGATACAGAGTTCTACTTTGGCGGGCCGGCCAAAAGCCAGCAGCGCATCCATGGCAGCCCGGATTGTGCGGCCGGTATACAGCACGTCGTCGATCAGTACGATCTTTTTATTCTCGATGGAAAAATTGATATCGGTCTGGTTGAGGGTATGCAACCCCTGCCTGACATCATCACGGTAAAAAGTGATGTCCAGTTTGCCGTAGGCGATCTGTTTCGGGGCGAGGAGTTTATTTACTTCCCGCACAATCCGGTCGGAGAAATAAACGCCGCGCGGCTGAATGCCGATCAGGACCAGGTCGTCGAACTGCCATTGGTTTTCCAGCAGCTGATGACTGAGCCGCTGGATGGTGATATCCAATTGTTCCGATGTGAGGATGGTTTTCATCGAGGTAAAAATAAGGTTATTTCAGGGTTGTTTCAGCGGTTTCACGCGACGGCGCAACGGATGCGCAACGGCGCAACAAGTTCATGTTTTGCCAATTATTTGAAAGGATTGGTCCCTATTGACCATGGGAATTAGCGGGTATCCGCCGCGGCGTTGCGCATCCGTTGCGTCGTCGCGTGAAACAACACACGCTTAATCAGCTCCCAAAAACGGATAGCCATATTCCACCGGCGCATGAAATGTTTCCTTGATCGTCCGGGCGCTGAGCCAGCGGTACAGATTTAAAATCGAACCGGCTTTGTCATTGGTGCCGCTGCCGCGGGCACCACCGAAAGGCTGCTGACCTACGACGGCCCCGGTGGGTTTGTCGTTGACATAAAAATTACCCGCCGCAAAACGCAGTTTTTCGGTCGCCAGCTGGATGGCCGCCCGGTCCCGGGAAATTACCGATCCCGTCAGCGCATAGGGAGACGTGCTGTTCACGAGCTCCATCGTTTGCTCAAATTCATTTTCCGGATAAACATAGATCGATAATACGGGCCCGAAGATTTCTTCCTTCATTGATTCGTAGCGTGGATTGGTCGTTTCGATGACCGTCGGCTGGATAAAATATCCGGCAGACTTGTCGCAAATGCCGCCCACCAGTATATTGGCTTCGGGATCTTTTTTTGCCCGCTCAATATATCCGCTGATCTTGTCAAAACTTCGTTCGTCAATCACCGCGTTGATGAAATGACTGAAATTTTCCACGGTGCCCATCTTAAAACTCTCGACACCGGCCTTCAGTTTTTTTCGCACCTCAGTCGCCAGGTTGGACGGAATATATGCCCTGGACGCAGCGGAACATTTCTGTCCCTGGTATTCGAACGCTCCGCGGAGCAGGGCTGTTACCAGCAGGTCGACATCAGCGGACGGGTGCGCCAGCACAAAATCCTTTCCGCCCGTTTCCCCTACGATCCGGGGATAGGACCTGTATTCGCCGATGCTGCCGCCGATTCTTTTCCAGATCGTATTGAACACGGCCGTTGAGCCGGTGAAATGTATGCCTGCAAAATCCGGATGGGAAAAACAGACCTTATCCAGACTGGCTCCGTCTACATAGACCAGGTTGATCACCCCCGCCGGAAGTCCTGCTTCCAGCAGGATCCGCATAAAAAACTGGGCGCTGAAAACCTGGGTGTCGGCAGGTTTCCATACGACGGTGTTGCCGCAAAGCGCGGCCGACGTAGGCAGGTTTCCACCGATGGCTGTAAAATTAAACGGGGTGATGGCCAGTACAAATCCCTCCAGCGGCCGGAATTCCAGCCGGTTGTGCACGCCCGGCCCACTGACCGGCTGCTGCCTGTATATTTCACTTAGATAGTGCACGTTGAACCGAAGAAAATCAATGAGTTCACACGCGCTGTCAATCTCCGCCTGGTATGCATTTTTGCTCTGACCGAGCATGGTATGGGCGTTCAGGTCAAACCGGTATTTGGTAGCCAGCAGGTCCGCCGCTTTTAAAAAAATAGCGGCCCTTTCTTCCCAATCCATTTTCTCCCAGGCCGGCTTGGCGCCCAGCGCGGCGTTCACGGCCAGGGACACCTCAGCCTCGCCACCCATATGAAAATGACCCAGCAGATGCGCGCGTTCGTGGGGCGGTCTGATCTCTACCTTCTTGCCCGTTCGATATTCCTGGCCACCGATATACATCGGGATATCATGGCTTTTCGATTTGGCGGCAGTGAGCGATGCTTTCAACTGCTTCCTTTCCATGCTGCCCGGTGCATAATTGAGCACGGGTTCATTGACGGGCAGGGGATAGTAAAAATATCCAAGGTTCATGGCGATAATTTGCGTTGATCAATATTATGAAGAAGCGGGTTCTTTTTCCATCATCAGAAATGCCTTGATAAATCCGTCCAGCTCGCCATCCATGACGGGCTGAATATTGCCGGTTTCGAAGTCAGTGCGGTGGTCTTTGATCATCTTGTACGGATGAAAAACATAAGACCTGATCTGGGAACCCCATTCGATTTTTTTCTTGCTCGCATTGTTGGCGTTTTTGATCGCCTCGCGCTTGCGCATTTCTTCTTCATACAACCGGCTCTTGAGCATGGCCATGGCTTTTTCACGGTTTTCTCCCTGGGTTCTGGCCTGCTGACATTCCACCACGATGCCGCTGGGTTTGTGGGTAAGACGGACCGCCGTTTCGACTTTATTCACGTTTTGTCCGCCGGCGCCGCCACTCCGGAAAAACGCCCATTCGATGTCTGCGGGATTTACTTCTATCTGGATGCTGTCGTCGATCAGCGGATATACATATACGGATGCAAAGGAGGTGTGCCGCCGCGCATTGCTGTCGAAGGGGGATATTCTTACCAGCCGGTGAACGCCGCTTTCGGCTTTGAGAAAGCCATAGGCAAACGGTCCGTCAAACTGGAGGGTGACACTTTTTACGCCGGCGCCTTCGCCATCCTGGTAATCGAGTTCCGATACGCTCCAGCCCTGTTTTTCACCATACATGCGGTACATACGCATGAGCATTTCGGCCCAGTCCTGGCTTTCTGTTCCGCCAGCACCGGAATTGATCTGCAGTACACCGGGAAGTTCGTCTTCGGGCTGGTTGAGGGTGCTTTTGAATTCAGCCTCATCGAGCAGCGTAAGGGCCCGCTGAAAAGCCTCCTTGGTTTCTTCCTCGGAAGCTTCGCCTGCTTTCCAGAAATCCAGCAATACGGCAAAATCTTCCACAGCGGATTCCACACCGGTATACAGGCGCAGCCAGTAGTCGTTTAGTTTGATGTTTTTGAGGATGCCGGTGGCACGCTCATTGTCGCTCCAGAAGCCTGGGCTCAGCGTCAGCTGTTTCTCTTCGTGTATTTTGATCTGGCGGTTCTCGACGTCAAAGAAACCTCCTCAGTCCGCCGATCCGGGACCTCATATCATTGAGTTTTTCGTGTGTCATAGGGGGCGAAGATAATCCTTTTGTTCCGAACCGGTGGCGCTGGCGGCAGGGCACAAAAAAACACGGAATCAATCCGTGTTTTTTTTATCGTTGTCCAACCACACTATAATCTGTCGGACCGGGTACCTTCGTTGTTAGAATTGAACCATTTGGTCAGCTGATCTTTTGTCTGGCCGGTTTTCTGCTGCAACCTGCCGATCAGTTCATCTTCCTTGCCATCTTCATATTTCAGGTCATCGTCGGTAAGGTTTGCATAAGATTGTTTTAACTTTCCTTTTAAAACGTTCCAGCTGCCTTTAATCTGTAAACTATCCATAAAAAGTGTTTTAATGAATGAATACAGCAGTAATTCAATCATCATGCCAGCCACCGCCAAATACTCGCTGTTCCTGCTGCTTTCACTTTTCTTTTATCGTGCGCCAGCCCAGGTTTTAAAACCCGGGTTCGCCATCGGCGAATACCAGGATGTGCTTTCGATCGGCGCCCGGTTTTATGATTCAATGGCAGCAAAAAGTCCGATTCCCAAACCGGTGCATTACCGGCAGGTTTTCCTGTCTCCGGAAATCGGATTTAAAAATCGGTGGAGCATGTGGTACCGCGACGATGGCCAACTCGCGGTGATGAGTATACGCGGAACGATCGGGAATATGGTCAGCTGGCTGGCCAACTTTTATTCGGCGATGGTGCCTGCCACCGGGAGTTTACAACTGAATGACTCAACCACTTTCAACTACCAGCTGGCCGCCGATCCGAAAGCAGCGGTACATGTAGGCTGGCTCGTGGGCGTGGCCGCGATGTCGCCCTCGATGCTTGACCAGATCAGGGCAGCCTATGCGACAGGTATTCGCTCCATCATCATTTCCGGACACAGCCAGGGTGGCTCGCTGGCGGTGCTCACCACGAGCTATCTGTTATACCTGCAGCAGAAAGGCGATCTGCCAAAAGATATTGTATTCAAATCTTATTGCAGTGCATCTCCCAAACCCGGCAATCTGTATTATGCCTACGATTTCGATTTCATCACCCGAAACGGCTACGCGTTTACGATTGTCAATGCCGCGGACTGGGTGCCGGAAACACCGTTTTCCCTGCAGACGCTCAGCGATTTCAATCCCTTGAATCCATTCGTGCACGCCAGATCAATCCTGAAAAAACAGAAATTCCTGGTGCGGCTCGTCCTCGGAAGCAAATACAATAAAGCAAACCGGAAAACCCGGCGCTCGCAGGCGTATTTTGAAAAAGTCTTCGGTCACAACATGTATTCCATTATTCACAAAACATATCCGCAGTTCCGTGAACCGGTCTATGTGCATACAGACAATTATCAGCGGGCGGGTGTGCCCATTGTCCTGCAGCCTGACAGCGCCTATTACCTGAAATACCCGAACGATTTTAAAAATATCTTTCAGCATCATTTGCTTGACCCCTATTATGAACTCAGTACAAAATATTATGGTAAACCCTGAAACAGATTTTCGTTCGGACACGGTGACCAAGCCAACACCCGGGATGATGGAGGCGATGATGCGGGCATCGGTTGGCGATGATGTGTTCCGGGAAGACCCTACGGTCAATCGCCTGGAGGCAATCACGGCGGCGATGTTTGGCATGGAGGCCGCGCTGTATTGTGTCAGTGGCACCATGTCCAATCAGATCGCCATATCCTGCCATGCCCAGCCCGGCGACGAAGTGATTTGCGACCAGGATGCGCATGTGTTTTATTATGAAGGGGGAGGCATCGCCCGGAACGCCGGCGCTCAGGTCAGGGTGTTGCAAGGCGATCGCGGGCGACTGAATGCTGCACAGGTATTGTCTGTGATCAATCCGGATGATGTGCACAAGGCGAGGACTTCGCTTGTATGTCTGGAAAACACCTGCAACCGCGGAGGGGGTGCCTGTTATGAATTGGAAGACATTGCCGCCATCCGTCAGGTGTGCGACGAACATGGTTTATCCCTTCACCTAGACGGGGCCCGGTTGTTCAATGCACTCGTGGCAAAAAAGCAGACTGTACTGCAGTTTGGCAAACTATTCCACAGCATTTCTGTTTGTCTGAACAAGGGATTGGGTTGCCCTTCGGGCAGTATGCTGATCGGTAGTCACGCTTTTATCAAAAAAGCCCTGCGCGTTCGGAAGGTTTTCGGGGGTGGACTGCGGCAGGCAGGCTTTATGGCAGCCACCGGCATCTATGCGCTCGAACACCAGGTGGACAGGCTGGCGGAGGACCATGAGGCGGCGCGGATGCTGGCCGCTGCCCTGGAAAAAGCGCCCTGGGTGGAACGGTTGATGCCCGTGGAAACCAATATCGTGATTGCGGAGTGCCGGGACGCCGCCCGGGTGCCGGAAATTGTAGCCGCCCTGCGCGCAGAACAGATTGGCGTGATCGCAATGTCGCCCCTGAAGATCCGTTTCGTGACTCACCTAAGTATTAGTGCAGGGGGATTGGAAAAGGCGGTGCAGGTGATCGCCGGTCTCTGATCAGATCACCAGCCAGTGACCGTTTTCATCTTTTGTATACGATAATCCGTTGCTCATGATATGAATTTCCCGGTTGGAAGCGCTGTCGTGTGCAACTTTTTTTTCATAGACACGGATATTATTATTCTGACGGGTGAGAAAATAAATCAGGGCGGTGATGGAAGGAGGCACTTCATGCAGCCACTGTTCGTCGGTCTCTTTTACAAATGCCTGGCTCATATAAAATGTTTTCATTAATTGTAAAAAAATCATGCCGTTGATTTCGGTACACGAAAATTGCAATCGCTACCTTTGACACCGGCCACAACCCTAAATCTTTTTATGTTCCCTACCATTTCTCCGACAGAAACGCAAGCCTGGAAGCAACTGCTCGAACATCAGCAGCTGATGAAAAGTGTTTCCCTGAAAAATCTTTTTAAAACGGATCCGGACCGTTTCGCCCATTTTTCCCTTTCACTGGAAGACATTTTATTTGACTATTCCAAAAACCTGATCACTGCCGAAACGATGAGCCTGCTGCAGCAGCTGGCCTCGGAGTGCAAGGTAAAGGAAGCCATGGAGGCAATGTATAGCGGCGAAAAGATTAACAAAACGGAGAACCGTTCGGTGCTGCACATCGCGCTCCGCAATTTATCGGATGATCCCATTTATTCAGACGGGCAGGATGTAATGCCCGAAGTGCGCGCGGTGCGGGACCATATGAAATCATTCAGCGAAAAAATACATTCCGGTGAATGGCTGGGGTATACCGGAAAGAAAATAAAATACATCGTCAATATCGGCATCGGCGGCAGCGACCTCGGGCCCGTCATGGTGACGGAAGCGCTGCGTCCTTACTGGAAAAAAGAAATGGATGCCCATTTCGTTTCCAATGTCGATGGAACGCATATCGTAGAAACCCTTAAGCTGGTCAACCCGGAAGAAACCCTGTTCCTGATCGCGTCGAAGACTTTTACCACGCAGGAAACGATGACCAATGCCTTCACTGCGCGCGAGTGGTTCTTGCAGGCTGCAGGCGATGAAGCGCATATCGCCAAACACTTTGTGGCACTGTCCACCAATGAAGCGGCGGTTGTTAAATTCGGGATTGACAAATCAAATATGTTTGTATTCTGGGACTGGGTGGGTGGCCGGTATTCTTTCTGGAGTGCGATCGGGTTATCGATTTCGCTGATGATCGGCTATCACCAGTTCGAATCGCTGCTCGCCGGCGCGCACGCCACCGACCAGCATTTCAGGTATATGTCATTCGAACAGAATATTCCGGTGATCATGGCGCTGGTAGGCTTGTGGTACCGGAATTTTTTCGGCTCCCAAACCGAAGCCATCCTCGCCTACGACCAGTACATGCACCGCTTTGCGGCCTATTTCCAACAGGGCAATATGGAAAGCAACGGGAAATCTGTGGACCGGAACGGTAAACCGGTCACCTATTCCACCGGACCCGTGGTGTGGGGCGAACCGGGCACCAATGGGCAGCATGCGTTTTACCAGCTGATCCATCAGGGTACGGTGCTGATCCCCTGCGATTTTATCGCCCCGGCGAGGTCGCACAATCCGATCGGAGATCACCATCCGAAGCTGCTATCTAATTTCTTCGCCCAAACCGAAGCGCTGATGAATGGCCGTTCACCGGAAGAACTGGTAGCCGCCGGCGTGAAGCCCGAACTGATTCCCTTCAAATTTTTCAGTGGCAACCGGCCCACGAACTCTTTTTTCATCAAAGAAATCACGCCGTATACCCTGGGGATGCTTACGGCGCTCTATGAGCACAAAATCTTTGTTCAGGGCGTGATCTGGAACATCTTCAGCTTTGATCAGTGGGGGGTTGAGCTGGGTAAAGAGCTGGCCGGAAAAATCCTTCCCGAACTCCAGCGGGAAGGCGACGTGCAGGGGCACGATGCCTCCACCAACGGCCTGATTAACTGGTACAAAAAAATGCGCTAGAAAACGGTTCCGGGTGAAATAAATGAACCGCGTTCCCGTTTGGAGAGGAGTTCATTTTCTCCGAACAATTACACTCTATGCAAATCCTTCAGAAAACTGCCGACTGGTTCCGTATAAATACGAAACTTCAACTCCGTTATTTTCTTGCGATCGTTTTAGGCACTGTAGCCATTTTCTATATCGTCCGGGTGATGGGATCTCGTCCCGCAAATACCGGCAACAGCGCGCTTTCTGCCGCGGCGGATACCCTCGCCACGAAAGATTCCGCCAAAGCCACCGCAAAACTGCTGGATACGGCTGAATACGACAAACTGATTTTGAAGATAGCCAATGGGGATTCTTCAGGCCGCTGGCCGGTGAAGAACCACTACCCAAGTGCCGGCGCGATATTTCCCTTCAAGCGCGTAGTAGCGTATTACGGCAATTTTTATTCAAAGAAGATGGGAATTCTGGGTGAATATTCCGCCGATACCATGCTGGCGAAACTGCAGGCTGATATTGCCAAATGGCAGGCCGCCGATTCCACGACGGAAGTGGTTCCCGCCCTTCATTATATCGCTGTCACCGCCCAGGGAGAGCCCGGCAAAGGCGCGAAATACCGTTTGCGCATGCCCTTCAAACAGATCGATTCGGTCATCCGCCTTGCTGCGCGGATCAATGCGCTTGTTTTCCTCGATGTTCAGGTTGGCGCCAGCACCGTACAGGATGAAATTCCCATGCTGGCCACTTACCTGAAAATGCCGCAGGTGCATTTGGGGATCGATCCGGAATTTTCAATGAAAACCGGTAAGAAACCAGGGTCCGTCATCGGCACCATGGACGCTGCCGATATCAATTACACGATAAAATATCTGGCCGACATCACCCGCGAAAATAACCTGCCGCCGAAAATACTCGTCGTACACCGGTTTACGCATGCGATGGTGACGAACTATAAAAATATCAAACTCGACAGCAGCGTTCAGGTGGTGATGGATATGGATGGCTGGGGCGCCCAATCCCGCAAGCTGACGACTTACAAGGAATTCATCTCCAAAGAACCCGTTGAGTTCACCGGCTTCAAATTATTCTACAAAAACGATTACCGCGAGCCAAAGAGCCGCATGATGACACCGGCAGAAGTGCTGAGGCTGAAACCGCAGCCGGTGTATATTCAGTATCAGTAATTTTGGTAGTCGCGATGGGACATGCTGTTTCACGCGACGCCGCAACGGATGCGCAACGGCGCAACGAGATTCTTTACCATACAAAAGCATACGTATTATTGTACAACTTAGTTTGTCAATTTCTTCGTTGCGCATCCGTTGCGCCGTCGCGTGAAATAACCACGTGAAGCAAGTCCTATCGCTTCATCAGAAAAAACCTGATCACCACAAATCCCAGCACCCCTAAAATCAACACGAGTAAGATCGCCAGGTAGGCCCAGGGAAAATTGAGGATTTGCTTCAGCCGCCGGGATTTTTTTGCTTTCAGCTGATGGTCCAGCTGATGATTGAGTTGCGCTACGATGGCTTTCAGTGCGGCTGGATCTGCATGGGGCTGCAGGCCTTCGGCAGCATCTTTTAAAAACGGATCATCCTCCAGCCGGCGCTCAAAACTTGCTGCCGTTGCCGCGTCCAGCTCGCCGTTGAGGTAGGCGAGAAGGGTATGCTCATCGATGGGTGCTGTTTGCTTTTCCATATAATTACCGGGCGGCATTTTTTTCCATCAGCAGCCGGAGGTTTCGTTTTCCGTTCTGAATATAACTTTTTACTTTCAGGAGCGTATAGCCCGTTATGTCTACGATCTCCTGGTATGATTTCTTTTGCAGATAAAAAAGCTGCACGCATTGTTGCTGTTCCGGATTGAGTTGCAGCATGGCGGATTCAAGTTTACGGATGGTCGTTTCCTTTTCAAAAAGTTCGGAGAAAGAGCTCTCCCCCGGATCGGCGAGTTGTTCCGACGGGGGAAGGATCGTTTTTCTGTGCTGATTCCTCAACTGCATCAGGCAGTAATTCCGCGCGATCATATAGATCCAGGAACTGAAATACGTAACGGGATATTTGTTCAGCTCAACGATCGCCTTGAGAAAAATCTGCTGAACGGCATCTTTTGCTTCCTCCGGATTTTTCAGGTATTTCATCGACACCCCGTAGAGCAGCAGGGTATATTTTTGAAGCAGAAGCCCCAGCCACGCATTGTCCCGGCTTTCATAAAACTGGTTCAGCAGGTCCTGATCGCTGGCGGGAGTATGGGCGTTTTGTATCAATGGCAATAACTGGCTGTTCACAAGGTAAGATGCGGGAAATCAAAATTTTCATAAAAAACGAGGTGAAACAAGCGCCCGTCAGTTGCTGGTCTTTTTGAAAGCCCCGCGTTTTACGGCTTTGAAGAATTTCAGCCAGGAACCCACATCGCCGATTTTCATGGCCGGGACCTGGCCATAGCTGGCCAGCGCCTTGGCGTGATTTCCCAGCTGCATATTCCCGCTTTCGGAGGCATCGTGCCGCAGCGTCTTCATGAGTTCTTTGAGGATGGCCGGATCCATGTTTGTCCGGGCGATATTGAGGTCGTCTTCGTTCACTTTGGTATTGACAAAATCTCTTTCAAACTGCGCCTTGCTTGGGCGGTTCCTGACGATCGCTGCCGGCAGGGTTTGCACGTCGGGCATCATTTTGCGGATCAGGGAAACCGTATTGTATTCTGCTGAATCCGGCACCAGCACTTCCTGCATCTTATACCCCACAAAACGGAACTGGATGATTTCTCCGGGATATGCCAGGATCCTGAACAGACCTGCATCGTTGCTGATCGTGCTCCGGCTTTGCCCTTTGATGGAAATGGTTGCCCCGGAAAGCGGCTGCAGGCTGTCTGCCGTAAGGATCATGCCGCCGACCACGAGTGTAGGCTGTGGCTTTCTGTCTGACTGGGCCAGCAGGCTGGATGGGCTGAAACTGATCAGTAAAATAAACAGGCATAATTTCATGGCCGGCAGTTCCAGGGTTAGGGCGCAAAATATCGGTAATATTCGGATTGAGCAGCCGCAAAATTGTAAGAATAACTTAAAATATGGATGATAGCCACCACCTGACGCTCCCCGTCACTTCTCAAAAAACAACATTTTGGATGCGATGGCGAGCAGCAGAAAGGCGAAGATTTTTTTAAGGGTGGCTTCCGGGAGGGTGAGGGACAATTTACTACCCAAAAAGCCGCCGATCAGAAATCCGGCAAACAGGATCAGCACAATTTTGGTATCGATATATCCCTGGCGGTAATAATTCAGTACGGCGAAAATCCCTGCCGGCAGCAGCAGGATCCCCAGCGAAGTGCCCATGGCCTGGTGCTGGCTGAATCCGAGAAAAAAAACAAGGGCCGGTACGATGATGATGCCACCGCCCACGCCAACCAGACCACTGAGCATGCCGGCGATCAGTCCGATCCCAAGAATGATAAGTATGGTTTGCGTAGTCATACTGAAACGCGTTAATGATGACATTCGTTATTTGTTCCGGAACTGCACATCGTAGGCATGGATGGCCTGTTCGATCACTTTCAGCGCGGTGGTCTTGTCGCCGATTTCTTCCACGACAACCGTCTTGTTTTCCAGTTTTTTATATTCCTCAAAGAAATGTCTCAATTCGTCGAAGAAATGCTTGGGCAGTTCTTCGATATTGTTATAATGGTTTACGCCCGGATCGGTGGCGGCCACCGCAATGATCTTGTCATCGGCATCTCCGCCGTCGATCATGTGCATGACGCCCATCACTTTTGCTTCCATCAGGCACATCGGCACGACGGGCAGCGAGGTGATCACCAGGATATCCAGCGGATCCTTGTCGTCACCATAGGTTTGGGGGATAAATCCGTAATTGGCGGGATAGTAGAAAGAAGAGTAGATGACACGGTCCATTTTCAGAAGTCCGCTGTCCTTGTCAATTTCATATTTGGCGCGGGCGCCCATCGGAATTTCGATCACGGCATTGACCAGTCTGGGCGCATTTTTTCCGTAAGGAACCCCGTGCCAGGGATGGGAGACATTCATCATCATAAATTACAGCATTACAGGCGCAAACCTACTCATAAACAGGCATTGTTCAAAACCTGCTTTACGGCTGTTTGTTGGCGTTCAGGATTTCCTTGAGGTCTACCAGCCATTCGCCCCGGATGCGCACGATCTTCAGGGTGGTGGTATCTTTCTTATAGCTGTTGGAGAAAGAAAATTTTGATGTGGAATCGTTCAGGGGACTGATCTTCAGCACCACGATATTCGCTTCTTTATACGATTGCCGGGTTTCCGGATCCAGTTTTTCAAACCCCTGCTGCCAGGTTTTAATGAGCAACTGGTTTACTGAATCGTCCAACAGATAATACTGCGCTTTTTTATAATCACCGTTCAGGGAAGCACGGATGAATTCCCGGCCGGCATCTTCTGCATCTTCCGCTTTCTTATATCCGCCCTGGCAGGCTGCCAGCAACAGGGCTATGCCGGCCAGCACACAAATCAGCCGCCTCACGCTTCCGACGCTTTGTCCCGGTCGTAGGCGCGGATGATCGCTTTGACCAGACGGTGACGAACCACATCTTCTTCATCCAGCTCGATGTGTGCAATTCCTTCAATGCCTTTCAGAATATACAGCGCTTTGGCAAGTCCGCTCTTCTGATTTTTCGGGAGATCGATCTGTGTCAGATCGCCCGTGATGATCGCTTTGGCGCTCGAACCTATGCGGGTGAGGAACATTTTGAGCTGGAGATCGGTGGAATTCTGCGCTTCATCCAGGATGATGAACGCATGATCCAGCGTACGTCCGCGCATGTAGGCAAGCGGTGCGATTTCGATGGTGCGCGTGGTCATATAGTAGCCCAGCTTGTCGGCCGGAATCATATCGTCCAGCGCATCGTACAACGGGCGCAGGTACGGATCAATTTTTTCTTTCAGGTCTCCCGGAAGAAAACCCAAAGATTCACCAGCTTCGACTGCCGGCCGGGTGAGGATGATCTTCTTCACCATCTTGTTTTTCAATGCGCGCACGGCCATTGCCACCGCGGTATAGGTTTTTCCCGTACCGGCAGGCCCCACGGCAAATACGATATCATTTTTTTCAGAGGCGCTCACGAGACGCTTCTGGTTCAG
>CAZZYD010000054.1:0-16527 GCA_964658175.1 uncultured Puia sp.
TGATCAGCGATGGTTTCAGTAGAAAACCGCCCCTCGGATACCGGAAATAACCCTTGGAATACACGGTGATCATGCTGACGTCATAATCCACTTTCACGATATACCGGGATAAAAAGCTATACCCCATGATGCCGTCGATCTTGTCCCCGTACACGGAGCTAAGAATGTCGTAATCGCTGATGTGCAGATTGAGGCTGTCGACAGTGAGGTCGCCGATATGGAGTTTTTTGTTGTTTATGAAACGGACGTTGCGGATACCGCCGATGCCCAGCACCATTTTGTCCGAGGCCTCACTGGGTATCTGCAGGCGCAGGCTGGTGGTCGAATCGATCGAAATCCCGCCACTGCCCGTATCCAGGATGAAATTCAGGGTATCCGGGTATCCGTCGAGTCGAACTTTCACCACGATCACGCCACCCGTTAAGGTATTGAAGGGAAAGCTGGCGAGTTTTTGCGCCGGCTTGGGAATGAAGGATTCCTGCGCTGTTCCACGAGACAGGCAGCCGAAAAAAACCAGGATCAGGAGCAGACGCATGGAAAACCTTTCCCTGGGGAAATGGAAGGCGGGGAGCAGTTTATTTTTCCAATGGTTCATGGAAAATCAGTGTTGGTCCTGGGCAAAATAGCAGTCGTTCGATCTAAATTTACATGATTTCGCGGGCGTCCCCTTGCCTTTTATATAAATTATTGAACTGCCGTGCACCCGTCGTAAATTTGTTGCCGTTAAATTAAACGCATGGATCTGTCGGGATTATACAGTAAAGCTTTAGCCGGGGAGTTTTTGAGTGTGGAAGAAGGGGTGGCGCTTTTTCACGAGGCGCCGTTGACCGAGTTGATGTTTGTCGCCAACGAAATGCGAAAAAAACAGGTTCCCCATGGCATGGTCACCTGGCAGATCGACCGGAACGTGAACACCACCAATGTGTGCATCGCCAATTGCAAATTCTGCAATTTCTACCGGATCCCGGGCCATGCAGATGCCTATATCACCGATATTTCCACGTATAAAAAAAAGATAGAAGAAACCATCCGCTGGGGTGGCGATCAGTTGTTGTTACAGGGCGGTCATCATCCAAAACTCGGTCTGTCGTTCTACACGGAACTATTCCGCGAGCTGAAGTCGATGTATCCCACCCTTAAATTGCATACGCTCGGTCCCCCGGAGATCGCCCATATCTGCAAGCTGGAGAAGATGAGCCACCGGGACGTCATCACGGCCCTGCGGGAAGCGGGCATGGATTCATTGCCGGGCGCCGGTGCGGAAATCCTGGTAGACAGGGTGCGAAGGCTGGTCAGCAAAGGAAAATGCGGCGCGCAGGAATGGCTGGATATCATGCGGGAAGCTCATCAGCAGCGCATTACGACTTCGGCCACGATGATGTTTGGTCATGTGGAAACGATCGAAGAACGGTTTGAGCACCTGGTCAAGATCCGGGAAGTGCAGGCGATGAAACCGGCAGACGCCAAAGGATTTCTGGCTTTTATCCCCTGGACATTTCAGGATGCCGATACCCTGCTCACGAAAATCCGCGGGGTACACAACCTCACCACGCCGGAAGAATATATCCGGATGATCGCCCTCAGCCGCATCATGCTGCCCAATATCAAAAATATTCAGGCCTCCTGGCTCACGGTAGGCAAACAAACCGCGCAACTCTGCCTCAATGCCGGCGCCAATGACTTTGGAAGCATCATGCTGGAAGAAAATGTAGTCAGCGCCGCCGGAGCGCCGCACCGGTTTACCAGCAAAAGCATCCAGGAAGCCATCCGCGAAGCCGGTTTTAAGCCGCAACTCCGCAACCAGCAGTATGAATTCCGGCAGGTGCCGGTGGTGATGGAAGAACAGGTGATCGACTACTAGCCGGCCCGCTTCAAAGAAATACGCGCATCCTAAGGGTTTTTTTTAGTTTTCGGAAAACTTTCCGCTGGACTTTCTGCGTTATGCAATGGAATCCAGCAATATGCAAAGCCCCTTCCGTAAACTCGTCAGAATTTCCATCATCCTTTTTGCCACCGTATTGCTGTGCAATTTTTTTGGCTACTATCTTCTCCATAAAAAAACGGCGGAAAACGATGAATTCGTCTCCGCGAAAATTCTGACCGGACGCCAGCAAACCCTTAGTCAGTTTATCGCCAAAGACGCCACGATCATCGCCTGTGATGTGTATGACCCGGCTCAGACACAGACTTACCGCGATAGCCTGGTTTCGGCTGTCCATTTATTTCAGGAGCAGCAGGAACAACTGGAATCAAAAATTAAAACCACCAAACTCCCGCTGCCTCCATCCATCTTCAAGATCCGGTTACTGTACTCCTATATCCAGCCGTACTACCAGAGCATGTTTACGGTTTCGACAGAAATGGCGGGCGCAGATTCCGAAATCCTGCAGATCAATAAAAAGATTTACCTGCGCGAAATTTTAGACAACGAGCAAAAGTATTTACCGCTGATGCGCGACATCACGGCACAATACGCGGTGATCCTCGGAGAAAAAAAACTGGAGAACAGCACGATCGAAGCGGGAAAACTTATTTCACTGATGCTCGCCATCGCATGCCTGGTGATCCTGGTGCTGGAACCCGCCTTTAAAAAAGGAGAAAAGAATTACCATGACCTGCAGGACGCAAAAAACGAATTGCTGGTAGAAAAGAAACACCTTGATTCCATCCTGAAATCCCAAACCAATTACCTCATCCGGATCGACCGGAAAGGACAGTTTACCTATGCCAATGCCTCTTTCCTGAAATCATTCGACTATAAAGAATCTGAAATCCTCAACACGCTGTTCTACGCAACGATTTTTAAAAAGGATATTCCTGACTGCAAGCGCGTGGCGAATGAATGCTGGGAAAATCCGGGAAAAATTGTAAAGCTGCTGATCCGCAAACCTTTTCTGCATTCAAACCAGTTCCTTTGGACCGATTGGGAATTCGTTGCGCTGGTCGATGAGAACAACCAGGTAAAAGAAATTCAGGGAATCGGTCTCAACGTAACGGATAAGGTACACGCGCAGGAAGTAAAAGAAGACGCGATCCAGACCCTGTCCTATGCGATGACCTACGCAAAAATGGGTTCATGGAAACTGGATTTCAATTCCCGCGAAATTCTGCTCAGCCGTGAATTCAAGGGCTTGCTGGCGATGGAAGAAGAAGATTCGGATAAGATCTCGCTCGATCAGCTGCTGGAAGATTTCGTGGTGCCGGAAGACAAATCCTCCGTAGCCGGGGAATTTGCCGAAGTCGCGCTCAACCGGGATAATGTCCAGTATGAAAGTTCTTTTTCTTTCCGTGTGATTACGCGGCAAGGTTGGATGCGCTACCTTTTTCTCAAGGGGAAGATCACCGACGTCAATACAAGTTTCGGGATCGCGCAGGACATCACTTCACAGAAGGAGTCTGAAAATACGCTGATCACCAGCGAACAGAAGTTCCGCCTGCTGGCAGAAAATTCCGAAGACATCATCAGCGTGCATGCGGCCGACGGCGCCGTCTGGTATCTTTCCCCTTCGGTGACCAATGTGCTTGGTTATGAAGTGGACGAACTGATTGGAAGCGCCATCATCGACTACGTGCATCCCGACGACCAATATAAGTTTCAGATCAACAAGCGAAGTTCGCTGACGGAAAAGGAATCGATCATCCTCCGCTACCGGGTTGAAAAGAAAGACCGGCATTATATCTGGCTCGAAACCATCATCAAACCACTCATAGACCGCAATGAGGTGATCAAACTGGTTTGTACTTCAAGAAATATTACGGATCAGCAGATGGCTCAGGATAAACTCAAGAAAAAAGACCAACTCCTGCATGCGGTTTCACTCGCCACGCATTTGTTACTGAGTAATTCGGATCTTAACCAGGCCATCGACGCCGGTATCCAGATCCTCGGAACGAAAACACAGGTTGACCGGGTATATGTGTTCAGGAACTATTTTGACGAAAGCACACAGACCTGGTTCACCAGCGAGATCAACGAATGGAACATGGATCCCGCCACTTCCCGGATAAACGATGCGGCCATGCAGGGCAGGTCTTTTCAGTCGCTGGATAAACTGATCACCACGCTGCAGGAAAATAAACCATTTGTAAGTTATAGCTGGAAGGAACAGAATCCGGTGATCATCGAAATCGCCAAAAGACAACGCGTGGATGCCACGCTCGCCATACCGATCTTTCTGAAAGATGAGTTCTGGGGCTTTGTTGGCTTTGACGAATTTGACACGAGAAAAGAATGGACCGAGGGTGAATTTTCAATCCTGTATTCATTTGCCTCATCCCTCGGCGCCGCCATCGAAAGAAAAAATATTGAAGTGGAACTGGTGCAGGCAAAAGAAGGGGCAGAATCGGCGAGCAGCGCAAAAAGTGAATTCCTGGCCAATATGAGCCATGAACTCCGCACACCCATGAACGGCATCATCGGCTTTACCGACCTGGTGCTGACCACGGAACTGCAGAAAACCCAGCGGGATTACCTGCAGAACGTAAAAAAATCCGCCTATGGCCTGCTCGAAATCATCAATGATATCCTCGACTTCTCCCGCATCGAAGCCGGCAAATTTGTGATCGACAACACCCTGTTCAAACTGGATGAGCTGATCGAGGAAACCATTGACATATTAACCCTGAAGGCTTTCGAGAAGAAACTTGAAATGCTATACCGCGTAGATCATGACATCCCATCGCAGCTGATGGGCGATCCTGTGCGTATCCGGCAGATCATGGTGAACCTGCTGGGCAATGCCATTAAATTCACCACCGAAGGAGAGATCTTCGTTTCCATCCGGAAAGAAGGAAACGTCTATGAACTGGACAATAAGAGGTTCCTGAATTTTGTGATACAAGTGAAGGATACGGGCATCGGTATCGCGCGCGACAAGCTGCAGAAGATATTTGAAAGTTTTACGCAGGCAGATAATTCCACCACGCGCAGGTACGGCGGTACGGGCCTCGGTCTCGCCATTTCAAAAAGTCTCGCGGAGCTCATGCATGGCCGGCTGACCGTGGAGAGCGAAGCGGGCGCGGGCAGCACCTTTACGCTGTCGATCCCGTTGGAAGTGGCGAACCACCAGCCCGAAATCATGCTGGCGCCAAAACCGCTCCTGAAAAAAGTATTGGTGATCGACGACAATGCGACAAATCTGCACCTGATGGAAGAGATCCTGGGGTATTTCCAGATCAGCTGCGAAACAGCCAGCAGCGGAGCCGAAGCATTGCAGCAAATCAGCGGGGCGAATGAATCAGGAAACCCGTTTGACCTCGTGATCACGGATCACCACATGCCCGGGATGGACGGGATCCAGCTGGTGCAGCAGATCAAAAAGCGGATGCCTCAAAATGAACATCCCTTTATTCTGATGTTGTCCTCCCTGGAAAAAGGCATCTATCAGACGGAAGCAGACCGCAGCGGGATCAATAAATTTATTTCTAAACCGGTGAAACTTCACGAACTGAACAGCACCCTGCTTTCACTGTTTGAAAAAGGCGTTCCGCATATCGACTATATACATCCTTCCAGAAACATCATAGAAAAAACATCCAGGTCAGTCAGCATTATGGTGGTGGATGACGATCCGATCAATATGCTGCTAATCACTGAAGTGCTTAAGCGCATGGGATTTGACGTGATTCAGATGCTCAACGGCCGCCAGGTGATCGAAAACCTGCCTGACTATGATCCGATGCTGATCTTTATGGATGTGAATATGCCTGAAATGGATGGCTATGCGACCACCCGGGTGATCCGGAAAATGAATGGACCGCAGGCAAGGATTCCAATCATCGCCCTTACGGCCGATGCGATGAAAGGCGATCGCGAACGTTGTATGGAAGCAGGAATGAACAGTTATATTTCCAAGCCCTTCAGGCTGGAAGAGATCGAGGCGATCTTAAAAGACTATTTGCTGCTGGTATAATCTTCCATCTTATGATCGCCGTCATAGACGTTGATCACCACTTTCCAGCCGGTTGCATCCTTCTCCATGGAAAGATCGATCTTCAAACTCTTCATATCGCCCACGGCAGGCAGCAGTTCAAAATTGATGGCGTTCACTTTGCGCGCTTCATACGGGATGTGAAACTGGCCGCTCACGATAAAAGGCTTCTGACCGTCTACCTTGATAATGGTGTTTTCTATGTCTTCGTAAATTTCTTTATACTTATTTCTTGCGGTAGCAAAATCGCGGGATGGAGCGGAACTGCAGGTCCAGCGGAACGTTTCACTGCTGGGGTTGCTGTACTTCGTTACGATGCAGGTGCTGGCACCCGGCATCTGGATCGTTGACTTGTAATTGACGGTCTGCGGATGCTGGTCCAGCATGTCGCCTTTGATATTCTTAAACCGGTTTGGAAAGTCGCGGATTACTTTTTCGAGGGCAATATTGGTCTGGTTGGAGAACACATCGTCCTGGGCGAAGAGGGAGAAAGCCTGAATACCGAAAGCAATCGTTAATAATATGCTTTTCATGACATTGGGATTTGGAGACAAAATACGCTATTTCCGCAATGGGAGCAATAGAAAAAATACGTAGATAAATCGCGCGTTTTTAGCATAATACTCACCGTCAGATTCCGTTTTATATCAAACCGAGTAACCCTATATCATGAGAGATTACGTTTCATACTATACCCAGCGTAGAAAATACTACCGCGAGTCCAGCCAGCCATCTTTGGCGGTGGTAAGACTTGTAAGAAATGTGTTATCTGTTCTGCTAACGGGTCAGTCAGCGATGAGCCCGTATCATCCCAATTACAAAAGAAGGAAATAAGCCAGGATACTGCCGGAATGTCAAGATCTGCAGCTATTTCCTCCGCGCCCGCCGGGGAAATGTTATGAAGGTCAGGTTTTGACGGGAGGCTTTATCAACACGATGCTTGCAGGACCGAAAGGTCAGGGTTTCCCGAACGGGTTGCCGCCACCACCGCCTTGTCCGCTCCCGCCACCACCACCACGCCTGAAATTATTGAACATTCCCGGCATCTTGTTTTGCTGGGAACCGGCAAAATTATTCAGGTTCCAGGTGAAGGTGAGCATCAGGTAGCGAGAAAGCGTATTGGTACGGCTTACAGAATATCCGGTTTGTGAAATCACTTTATTGACATAGGTATTTGAGTTGAGCAGGTCAAAAGCCGTCAACCGGATTTCCCCATTCTTCTTCTTGAAAAGCGATTTGGCGATGCTGGGACTCAGCAGCGGCACGCTGGCATTATAGCCCGCGGTGTGGTTGTTCGTATTCGTATAGTCGAATGTTGTCGCGATGAGCCAGCCGCTATTCGTATAGGCGGTAATCTCGGCGCTGAATTTCTGCGTGAGATAGTCCAGGTTTTCGCGGCTGTTCAGTGTATTCCTGCCGATATTATACGTAGCGCCATAACTGAAATTCATATCGAAATTCTTCTTGATATTCGTCGTGAAGGATACCGTTTCTCCCAGCCCTGTATTTTTTGAATACACATGGCTGTAATCTGCCGCCACGGAGTCATACACGAGGGTCTGACTCTGCGCGTAGTTGACGTTCGTGATAAAATTCAGGTTGGACTTCGGTTTCTTCAGCACGATGCCGTAATTGAAAAAGCCCCCCAGGTTATAGGTACCGTTTAAATTTACAAACGTGCTCGTTTGCCCCCCGTTGGGATGGTATACGATGGCGCTCTGGATGTCATTCACGATGGCGCTCGCGTTGATCGTTGCGAAAATTACCCGTTGTGTCGTCGGATTATAATTCGAATACAACATGCGGATGCTGTGCGTATACTGCGGTTTCAGGTTTGGATTGCCCACGACGTAGTTGATCGAATCCGTGGTTGTCGTCAGTGGCTGCAACTGGGAAGCCGTGGGCGTGCCCGTACGGCCATTGTAGAAAAGTTGAAAACGTTCTGTTTTCGAAAAAGAATACCGAAGGATAAATGTCGGCGTGATGTTTACATAGTTGTGCGCAACCGTGATGTCTTTGGTCGTATTATGACTATTGAAATTCAGGAACTGTACACCAGAACCGATGTTGAGGTTGAGTTTTTCTCCCTGCAGCCGGTAGTTCAGCGTGTACCTGTCTGAATTGGAGGTGAATTTATATGAATTGCTGAAGAGGCTGTCGAACCTCGCGTACCCATGAGAGGAATCGACAAAATCGTACGTATTGTTGATAGATGTGCTGCGATTGAAGGTATGATTGTAATTGAGTTCGATGGATTGCCTTTTTCCGATCGGTTCGGTATAGGAAATCGTCGGACTGAGATTATAACTATGCAAGGAATCATTGTAGTATTGATTCAATGAATCGGTTCTTCCGAGTTTATAAAACCGGTTGATGGAATGGTTGTAACCATCTCCGTTGTTTACGTTGGCTGTTCCATTCAGATCAAGCGAGATCGTCCTGTTGAGTTTTTTAAATTTATGACGGAAGGTGAGATTTGATCCGTTGATATTGAAGCCATGATTCTGGCTTGAGGTAAAACCGCTGGTGCTGTTGATAAGACCACCGTTTTGATCCACAGTCTGCGTATTTGAATTCGCGTTTGGCTTGGTATCCTGATAGGTGAAATTCGGACGGAATACCAGCTGGTTGCTGCTGTCGAACCGTTGTTCCAGATTTAAATACACACGTTGATTGGTGGTACGCTGATAGGCTGACTGCGACTGGTTCGTCGTGTAGGAGCTATCGCCATCTGCGGACAAATTTTTAACCGTGATGCTCGAGCCGATCGAGGCAATATGCTGGAAATTATAAAAGTAACTTCCGTAGACATCGGTCTTCGGACTCCAGGCATCGCGGTAGTTGGCGCCGCCCGCCCAAACCGTCGTAATGCCTGGGCTGCTCTGATTGGTGGCAGCAGCAGGACCGCCACCCCCACGCCGGCCGCCGGCATTGCCCAGGATGTCCTGCACGGTGAAATTTTGCTTATTGATATCATTGCCCTGGCCCAGCAGAGAGATCTGCCGGTCATTATCGAACCGGTGCATGTTGATGCTTTCGTCATAGTCCTCTTTGGTACCGACACCGGCCACCGTACGACCGAAATATCCCTGTCTTTTATCTTTACGGGTCGTAATGTTGATGGTTTTCACCCGGTTGCCGTTGTCGAATCCGGATAGCTTGCTCTGATCGTCCAGGTCATCAAAAACCTGGATCTTATCGATCACATCGGGCGGCAGATTCCGGGTGGCTAATTTCGGGTCATCACTGAAGAACCGTTTCCCGTTCACCAGTACCCGCGTAACGGTTTCGCCCTGCGCCGTAATATTTCCGCTCGCATCTACCTGTACACCCGGTAATTTTTTCAAGAGGTCCTCCGCCACGGCATTCGGCTTCGTTGCATACATGCCGGCTGCAAATTCCACTGTATCTTTTTTTACGGAGATGGAGGAGCCGGTGACAATCACGGGCGCCAGGTCCTGGCTTTCCTTATCCAGGAATAATGTGCCGAGGTTTACCAGCGAATTGCTCGCATCAATGGAAAAACGCCGGACGATATTTTCATAACCCTGGTAGCTGATGGTGAGTTTATAGGCGCCGGCATTCAGATTGGTTACTGTAAACTGCCCGAGTTTGTCGGTAATGGCAAACGCGTGATTGGTGGAATCCGAAGTGGAGACAACGGATACGGATGCAGAAGAGAGATTTTGTTTTGAAAGCGTGTCGGAGATTTTGCCGGACACGGCGCCATGCACCACATCCTGGGACCGCACACGGATTCCTGCGATCAGCAGGACAAAGAGAATAAGGGCTTTGTTCATGGGAATGCAGGCTTCATGTCAAGATAACGGATCGCCACTGCAATTTATCAGCCACAGGTACAAATGGTGAAATGAAGGTGCAGCAGGGTGAATCCTCAAATTTAGCTGAAAAGGTATTCTACATCGGCTCTTGACAAGCTCTTAACAAAGCCCTCGTCGTCGGCGATCAGGTCTTTGGCAAGAATCCGTTTCCGGTCCTGCAGCTGAAGAATTTTGTCTTCGATGCTATCCTTACAGATCATGCGGTAAGCGAAGATATTTTTCGTTTGCCCGATACGGTGGGTTCGGTCAATGGCCTGTTGCTCCACCGCCGGATTCCACCAGGGATCAACGATGTACACATAATCGGCGGCGGTAAGATTCAACCCGACACCACCTGCTTTGAGTGAGATCAGGAATACACGGGATTTCCCCTCGTCCTGGAAGGCCCGGATGGCTTTCTCGCGGTCGGGGGCAGACGTACTTCCGTCGAAATATTCAAAAGGCACTTCGAGTGCGGTAAGTTTTTCTTTTATCAGCGCGAGCATGCCCAGGAACTGCGAAAAGATGAGTGCCTTGTGATCGCCGATATTTTCGGTGATCTCGCGGGCCAGTTCATCGAGCTTGATCGAGTTGTTGGGATAGCGTTCGGTTTCATTGAGGATGGCCGGAGAATCGCAGATCTGCCGGAGTTTCATCAATCCCTGCAGGATAGTCAGCTGAGATTTCTGTATGCCCTGCAATTCGATCGTGCCAAGGATCTTATCCCTGAAATCATTCCGGTAAGCGTCATACACCTTGCGCTGTTCATCTTCCATTTCACAGTAAAGGATCGTTTCGGTTTTTTCCGGCAGATCGCTGGCCACCTGTTCTTTCGTTCTTCTTAAAATGAAAGGATATAATAGTTTCCGGAGATGGTCTTTTCTGTCTGCATCCCCAAATTTATCAATGGGAATCGCAAATTCCTGGCGGAAGAATTCAATGCTGCCGAGCATGCCCGGGTTCAGAAAATTCATCTGTGCAAAAATGTCAAAGGTGTTGTTTTGCAAGGGCGTACCGCTCATGCACAAACGGTGTTTCGCATGGAGCAGGCAGGCCGCCTTGGTCACTTTGCTCGATGGATTTTTTATCGCCTGCGATTCATCCAGCACCACGTAATCAAAAGGAACTTCCATCAGCAGGCGGATATCGCTGCGAAGGGTTCCATATGTGGTGATGATCACGTCGAAATTGGTGAGCAGCTCCTTGTTTCGCAAACGCTCCCCGCCATGGTGAATGCGGTAAGTAAGCGACGGCGCGAATTTTTTTATTTCATTTTCCCAGTTAAAAATCAATGTGGTGGGACAAACCACGATGGCTTTCAGGTGGCCATAATGCTCTTTATAGTAGTGCAGGAAGGAAAGCGCCTGCACGGTTTTACCCAGCCCCATATCATCCGCCAGGATACCTCCCCAGTTCACTTCATGCAGGTAATTCAGCCAGTGGAACCCATGAACCTGGTAGGGGCGCAGGATATCCACCAGGTGTGCCGGCGCGTCGATCTCCTTGATCTTATTGAAGGCGCGGATCTGCTCGTATTTTTTTTCGAGGTGAATGATCAGCTCTTCCTCATTCCTGTTCTCATACAGTTCGTCGATCACGCTGAGGTGATAGCGGGAGAGCCGCAACTCATTGCTCTTTCCTTCACCCACCCGAAACAGCAGGGAATAGCGTTTCACCCACTCCTCCGGCAACACACCGAGTGTACCGTCGTTCAGCGGCACAAACTGTTGTTTATTGGCGAGTGCTTTTTTTACGTCGGCGATCGTTACTTTCTGGTCTCCGAAAACGATGTCCACTTTGGCATCGAACCAGTCGGTGCTGCTGCTGATGTGAATTTTCGTCTGCGGCCTCGCCGTATTGAAGCGGAAATTTTTCAGTGCGTCGAATCCATACACGGTAACTTTCATGTCCTGCATGGCATCCATGAAAAGGAAGAACCAGTTGTTGCGCAGGACATCTGCACCTTTGAGTGCGAGGCCGGCGGCGCCCTGCGGCTGGATGAATTGGGAATGGAGCGATTGCAACTGCGCAAAAAACTCTGCTTCCTTTTCGCGGTTGCGCTGGATGATAAGTACTTTATCGCCATCGGGCACAACGAGCTCGTCTTTGCCGACGGCGGAGGTTTCAAAACCTTTATAGGAAAAGATCGGTTGAAATAACAGGTAGTCGCCTTTTTCCTGGAGCAGCAATTTCCTTTCAGGGTCGCCGCTTTTCACTTCCTTGACCAGTCCGGTTTCGAATTCTACATGGTAGTCTTTCAATAGCGGCAGCACAAAGGTTTTTAGCTGCAGGGCCCAGTCAGTTTTGTCAATCACCATTTTACCGCCGGCGAAACTGGCCAGCAGGGCGATGTCCTCAGGTTTATTCCAGAGATAAAGATTGTTGTTATAGAAGAAAAGGGCGGCACTGTTGCATTTATTCTGGCTGAGCTCTACGGCCTGGCCGGTAATTTTTACAAAGCACCTGATCTCCACCTGGTTTTTGGCGGTCGATACTTTGAAATAGGGCTTGATCGAATCGCCGGAAAGATTTACGGGCTCGAGATTGGCTGTCTTGAAAGGTTTGTGACCGTTGAGATAGAAGATGAACGGATTTTCCGTGAGCTCCGCAAAGAGTTTGCGGTATTTCGGATAGAGGTATTCCATGATGAGCGCCTTGGTGTCATCCGGAAGCTCTTCCCCTTCGTTGTGAATGATATTTTCCCACATCCCGCTGAAGGGCGAATTGCGGTTGAGGTATTTGTTTACTTCCGGCTCCTGGGTTTTGCGGATCGCATAGATCAGCTGCCGGTCGGCCTCCATGAAACGGTCAGCATTGACGAATTTCGACAGCTCGAGTTTTTCTACTTTTCCGACAAAGGCATTTTGCTGGTCATTGCTTTCGCCGCTGATTGCATCGAGGTTAAAGCCAGGGTAAGTGTTGTGGTTGAAATTGAAAACCACGCCAAGTCGCTGGGTGGCGCCCGCAGCCGGTGTTTCCATCACCGGTTCTTCATCCGCCGGTTTTTCCGCCACGGGTTTGGGACGTGACATGGCCATCGGGTTCACCCGCTTGATGGTCATATCCAGCACGCGCAGAAATGGCTTGCCATCTTTATAACTGAATTCAAATTTTCCTTTGAGGTTGTCGGAGAGCGCATAGCCGTAGGCTTCGAGCAGCTTGTTTTTTTCCTTATCCCAGTTGCGGATGCTGTCAAAATAATGCGGTCCGTGACTTTGAAGCAACTGGATCAGCAGAATCACTTTGGGAAGACAGAGCGGATGTGAGTCATCTTCGTACGGACTGCTGGTATCGAAATTGCGCTCTTCGTTTTTGCGTATCAATACAGGATATTCCTGCCCGTCGAGGATCACTTTTGCTTTAACGGTTTCGTCGGCGGCCGATTCGATGACGGCCTTCTCTGTTTTCAGGAATGTTTCGGCGTCTTCCAGTGTTTTGGGAGAGCAGAGCATCCGGATCGTTTTAATATCGATGAACTTCATCTTGACCACGGTATGCCGCTGGTCGTAATGAACCTGTTCCGCTTTCAGCATGTTCTTGTCCAGCAGTTCCTGGAGCTGGATCAGTCCGGCGGCCTCATGACGGCAGATATCACCCAGGTTATAGGGGCAGCTGCATCTTACAGACAGCGATTTGGGGTCGCGGAACTTCTGCACGTACACTTTGTAGAAAGTGGCGTAGCTGTCATCCTTGACGCGGAAGGTAACCGACTCGAATAATTCATCGTATTCGATCAGTTCCACATATCCAATGGCGTGGATCTTTTTTCCCCGACGAATGACTTCATCGGTTCCATTGGTATAAACATATTTGATAAGGTGCGGTAACGCCATTCAAAAACCCGGTTTACGAGTAATCTTTTGTGAACAAAAAAACGCAGCCCATTCGAAAAAGGCTAATTGGCAAAAGTAGCTCATTTGGGATAAATTTCCTTGGCTTTTATCCTTTTTGGAATAGCATTTGCCAACATACCTTTGTTGCCGGAGTTACGCGTAAACTACCCCCACATGATGCTTCGCTATTGTTTTATTTCCCTCCTCCTCACGGCAGGTATATTTCCGGCTCATGCGCAAAAATTAAAAAAAGCAGATAAAATTATTGTGTCCTCCCTGCAACAGGAAATCGGCTTCCTGGCCAGCGACAGCCTGGAAGGAAGAAGGACGGGATCGGCTGGGGAAAAACGGGCCGCTGATTATATTGCCGGCGCCTTCGCCAAATCCGGTCTGTCGCCAAAAGGCGAGGAGGGCAGCTGGCTGCAGCCATTCGAAGTGTTCGACGGGCGGCAGATCCTCCAATCTCATTTTACCATTAACAATGCCGCGCTGGTGCTAAACCAGGACTATATTCCCCTGTCGTTTTCGGGCTTGCAACAGGTGCAGGGCAATCCTGCGGTCGCCCTGCAGGAAAGTGGCGAACCCTGGTTCATCGACCTGAAAGATGCCCTTGAACTCAAGCAGCGGCATGCTTTTGTGGACATGATGGGTTTCATCCACAATAAAACCAGGGAAAGCGGCAAAAAAGGAGCGACGGCTGTCATCTTTTACAATAGCTCAAAACTGGATGATGAAATCGTCTTTGATAAAAAAGACCGGTCCCAGCCGGAAGCCATTCCTGTTTTTTATGTCACCGCCAGAGGAAGAAAAAAATACCTCAAGGATGAATCCCTGTCACTCGACATCAGTCTCGGAGCCGATATAAAAGACAGTCTGCGTACAGGACACAATGTGATCGGATGGATCGATAACAAAGCACCTTATACCGTGGTGATCGGGGCGCATTATGATCACCTGGGCTACGGGGAAGACAGTAATTCATTGTACCGCGGATCAGAAAAAATGATTCATCCGGGCGCCGACGACAATGCCAGCGGCGTTTCCGGTATGCTGGAGCTGGCGAAACTGATGGCGCATGCCGACATGAAAACCAATTATCTTTTTATTGCCTTTTCCGGTGAAGAGCTGGGACTTTTCGGATCCCATTATTTTGCCGAACACCCAACGCTGCCCTGGAAATCCCTCAGCTATATGATCAACCTCGATATGATCGGCCGGCTGAATGACAGCACGCACCTGCTCTTCGTGGGCGGCTATGGCACCTCTCCGCAATGGGCGGGACTGCTGGCGGACAATCCGTACAAAAAATTCTTTACGCTGAAATTTGATTCGAGCGGCACGGGACCAAGCGACCATACGTCTTTCTACATAAAAAATATCCCGGTCCTGTTTTTCTTTACCGGCATTCACCGTGATTATCACCGGCCGACGGATGTGGCCGGCAAAATCAACTATGCCGGAGAGCTCGAGATCGTCCGGTATATTTATTCGCTGACGGAAAAAATGGATGGCCAGAATAAACCCGCGTTCAGGAAAACGGCAGAGAGTCCTTCCGTGGCGTATGCGCGGTTCAGTGTTACTCTGGGCATCATGCCAGACTACAGTTTCCAGGGAACCGGGGTGCGCATAGACGGTATCTCCGAGGGGCGCCCTGCAATGAAAGCAGGGCTCCAGGCCGGCGATGTGATTTTAAAGTTGGGCGATTTTGATGTGTCGTCGCTCGAAAGCTATATGAAGGCACTCGGCGAATTCAAGAAAGGGGATGCCACCACGGTGGATTTCAAACGCGGCAATGATGCCATGCACGCAGGGGTGATGTTTGACTGACGAAGAGCACCCTGAAAAAATCTTATCTTCAATAATATACGATCACGCGGGATGAAGCATAAGCTTGACATCAATGATATGGCCGAAGAGTTTTTTGAAGGGGCGCGCCTGCTTGGTATCGTCGCGCCGATCAAAGGATACCGCTTTTGCTGGCAGCTCAACCGCCAGATGCGGCTTGATTTCAGGATGAATAACCAGATTGAGATTCCCGTAGCTAAAAAAAAGCGGAAATATTTTTTCAGCGTGTATGAATGTCCTTCCGATTTCAGTCCGCTCACACATTTCCTCTACAATAATCAGTTTGACGGCGAGGCCCTTATTCCGGAGCTGCGGCATCTTGATTTTTTCTGGCTGCTGAAGGGGGATGAAATATCGGATGATATGATGCTGGAGCTCACGACGTCCATCCGCACGATCCATGGCGTACAGATGGTGACGGAATTAAGTCACGATAAAATAAAGCACCGGGATTATCTCATTCTCTGAGTTCAGCTGTTCATGCTGGCGAGAAACTCTTCATTGCTCTTCGTACCCCGCATCCTTCTCAGCAATTCATTCATCGCTTCTTCAGGATTCATATCGTTGAGGTATACGCGCAGCAGATTGACGCGCTGGAGTATTTCACGGTCGAGCAATAAGTCATCCCTGCGGGTTGAAGAGGAAACCAGGTCAATGGCAGGGAATACGCGGCGGTTTGCCAGGCGGCGGTCGAGCTGCAGTTCCATATTACCGGTACCCTTGAATTCTTCGAAGATCACTTCATCCATTTTGGAACCGGTATCGATCAGGGCAGTAGCCAGGATAGTCAGCGATCCGCCATTTTCGATTTTACGGGCAGCACCAAAGAATTGTTTTGGTTTCTGCATGGCGTTTGCTTCCACACCACCACTTAATACCTTTCCGGAGGCGGGTGCTACGGTGTTGTGGGCACGGGCGAGACGTGTAATGGAATCCAGGAGGATCACCACATCATGTCCGCACTCTACCAGGCGTTTTGCTTTTTGCATTGCCATGGTCGAGACTTTCACATGCTTTTCGGCCGGTTCGTCAAAGGTGGAAGCGATTACTTCCGCCCTTACACTGCGCTCCATATCGGTTACTTCTTCCGGACGTTCG
>CAZZYD010000055.1:0-16204 GCA_964658175.1 uncultured Puia sp.
GGGGGTCGTTTCTACGATCCCCTTATTTTTTTCTGTGTTTTTGTTGCTGGGAATATCATTTACATTTATCAAAAGAACAGGACCGTATGAGAAAAATGATATCGCTGCTGACGTTTTGTATGTTAGGTATGCTGCCTGGCGGATGGGCGCAATCCACCGTCGGATATGTAAGCTGGAACCCGGCACAGTCATCGTTTGCGGTAATGGACGGCCAGGCATGGGCTGGACAGTCCGGAAATTTTTATGGTCGCCTGCCTGCCGCGGCGGCATCCACCGTGCGCCCTGCCGTATGGAACCTGTCCACCAATGCTGCCGGACTGCAGCTGCGCTTTACAAGCGACGCGGGGGAAATCGTCGTCAAATATATCGTGAAGGATACTTTTCAATTACCGAATATGCCGGCCACCGGCGTGAGCGGGTTGGATTTATACACCAAAACGATTGACGGAACCTGGCTCTGGTGTGGCGGCCGGGCGAAATTTGGCGATACGATCCAGTACCGTTTCGAAAATCTTGACTCCGCCGACCAGCACGTCAAAAACCGGGAATATACCCTCTATCTCCCCTTGTACAATACCGTGCAATGGCTGCAGATCTATGTGCCTGCCCATCACCTGATCGAACCCATACCCGCCCGGAAAGATCTCCCTGTGCTGTTGTACGGCACTTCCATCGCGCAGGGCGGCTGTGCAAGCCGTCCCGGACTGGCCTGGCCCGCGATCCTGGGCCGGCGGATGGACCGCCCGGTGATCAACTTCGGTTTTTCGGGCAATGGCTTGCTGGAGCCGTCAGTGCTTGACCAGGTAGAAACCGTGGATGCCCGGGTATATATCCTGGATTGCCTGCCCAACCTGATATCGCTGATTGATTCACCCGATGAAGTCAAGAAGCGCTTAGTCATCGCCGTGATGCGCCTGCACGCCAAACATCCCGGCGTGCCGATTCTGCTGACCGACCACGCAGGGTACAGCAACGAAGCCACCAACCGCAACAGTCTGCAGGAGATCAAATCCGTGAACCTTGTTTCTGCACAGGTATTTGACTCGCTGGTTGCGGCGGGAGTAAAAAATATCTACCGCCTTACGAAAGAAGAAATCGGTCTCAGCATGGAGAGCACGGTGGATGGGGTTCATCCGAGTGATGCCGGCATGATGCAATATGCGGCGGCCTATGAGCGGAAATTAAAGGAGATCCTGCAGGAACCCTCCGGCAGTATTTCCACCACGATTCCCATAACCCAGCGGCGGGATGCGGCCATGTACGATTGGGAAACCCGTCACTACGAAGTGATGTCGTACAACCTTAGCCACAAGCCGGGAACCATTTTCCTTGGCAATTCGATTACGCATTACTGGAGCGGTGAGCCCGTCTCCAAACGGGCAGGTGGACCCGTATCCTGGAAGAAATATTTCGGATCGATGTCTGTCATCAATATGGGTTTTGGCTGGGACCGCGTTGAAAACGTACTCTGGCGCGTCTATCACGGGGAACTGGACCATATCCATCCAAAAAATATGGTGCTGATGATCGGTACCAACAACCTGCTGATCAACACAGATCAGGAGATCATCCAGGGCCTGCAATTTCTGGTAACGGCCATTCAGCTGCGACAGCCGGCGATGCATATTTTGCTGATGGGGATTTTTCCGCGGAGGGAACAGGAAAAACGGGTAGCCGCTTTTAACAAGCAGCTGTCTGCGGCGGCTTTCAACGGCAACGTTCACTATGCGGATGCGGGAAAACTCTTTTTGCGGCCGGACAATACCCTCAATGAATCCCTGTTTTCCGATGGACTGCATCCCAACGAGGCCGGGTATGAAAAACTCGGGGCTTTTATTCATGACCGGATGAACTGGTAAGGATCGATCACATCCCATGCTGCACCTCGCTTACGATCCTGTTTTTGCGCATCCCCTGCCGGAAGGTCACCGGTTTCCGATGCTTAAATACGAACTGATTCCGGCTCAATTGCTCTATGAAGGGTTGATCGGCAAAGAAAATATATTTTCTCCCACCGCCGTGCCGGAAGAAATTATTCTGATGACCCACACACCGGCGTACTGGCACCAGCTCGATTCGCTGTCCCTGCCGGTGCCGGCACAACGGCGGATTGGTTTCCCACTGACAGCTGCGCTTATCGCACGCGAACGCCGGATTGCGCAGGGGACCATCGATGGTTGCCGATTTGCAATGAATGACGGGGTGGCCTTTAATGTAGCGGGAGGCACGCATCATGCGGGTTCCAGCTGGGGAGAAGGATTTTGCCTGCTGAATGACCAGGCGATCGCGGCCCGTGAGCTGTTGAAAAAAGGCCTTGCACAAAAAATCCTGATCGTAGACCTTGATGTGCACCAGGGCAACGGCACGGCGGAGATTTTCGCGCAGGATGAGCGCGTATTTACCTTCTCCATGCATGGCGCCAATAATTTTCCTTTTCGAAAAGAGCGATCAGACCTCGATATTCCGCTTGATGATGGCGTTGCGGATGCGGAATACCTGGCGATCCTGTCCGAAACGCTGCCAGCCCTGCTGGAGACAGTCAAACCCGGATTTGTCTTTTACCTGGCAGGGGCAGACGTATTAGCCAGCGACCGCTTTGGCAAATTGGCGCTGACGCGCGAGGGGGCGAAACAGCGCGACCGCCTGGTGTTTGAAGAATGCCGGCGGCGGGATATCCCGGTGCAGGTAAGTATGGGCGGTGGTTATTCACCTGCCATCCGGGACATCGTGGATGTTCATTGCAATACCTTCAGGATGGCACTGGATGTTTTTTTCTGAATGATCCTCGGTTCATCATCCAACATGTATTCTGTTGCTTACATGCCTTTCATCGACTTTTTCAAACATTCCGCCGAAGCCGCCATCAGTCGCTGAAATTTTTGTTCCGTCGATTCCGGCTGCTCTGCCATCGCCAGGTCGTCGGTTGCAAACCGGTCCAGACCGAAAGGATCTGCATTTACGACCGATGCCGAAACAGGATAGGCCACCCATGTATTTTCGAGCGATGCGCCACCGACATTTTTTGAACGGATTCCGCCGGCGGCTTTGAATTTGGCAAATGTATTCATGCCTCTTTTGTATTCGAGACTTCCTGCCTTCGCCAGCAGCGTTTCATTGCCCATGCCTTCGAAATAATAGTGGGTGGCGATGAATTTCTTTACATGGTCGCGGCTTTCGGCGGGCAGGTATTTCTGGAGGATCCAGAAATTACGGCTGCCCGATTCCCGGATGGCCGCATACACCGGACGCGGACCGCCGTTGTACGCCGCCAGCACCAGCAGCCAGTCGTGAAACGTGGCGTGCAGATCCCGCAGATAATGCGCCGCGGCGATCGTGCTTTTATAATAGTTGGTGCGTTCGTCGCACTGGCGGTTGATTTTCAGTCCGAGTGCTTCTGCCGTGGCCGGCATCAACTGCCAGGGACCGCGGGCACCGACATGACTGAGCGCGGAAGGTTTTAATTCCGATTCGATCACGGCCAGGTATTTTAATTCTACCGGCAGGTGATAGCGATGGAATATGGAGTCGATGATGGTGAACGGCAGGGCGCTTCTCCGCTTTACGCCACGCAGGCATGCGCCGCTCGTTTTGCAGTATTTCTTCACAAAGCGCATATCCGTGACAGATAGTTTCACGGACGCTTTGCTGTGTACAGCAGGAGTCGTTTTTCCTGACCGGTGAATGGCGTCGGAAACGGCACTTACTGTATCTGCGTTGGTCACCGATGGAAGCGTGATCAGCGTTAATACGACACAAAGACCCTGGGTCTTGGTCAAAAGGGTTTTCAACATCGTTTTCGGTTTAGGGTCAAAACAATGCCGTCCCGTTGGGAATTGGATTAGTCGGAAATATCGCCCCGCATAAGAGTATGGGGTGGCTGGTGCGACTGCTTCAGGGTACGGTAAAAGGGGTTTTTCAATTGTGAAGCGTCGGCTTGTGATGCAGGGTAAAGATAATACCCGCAAAGGCCCGCGGAAAGGTCATTATACGTAGGAAATCAACGATAAAATCTCCCGTTAAATACGCTTTTTTCATTCCGTATTTGGGAATGGATCAGTGGAGATAACTGAAAATATTTACCAGCGCATAGCGCGGGCTGCGGTTCATGAAATCAGTGAGGAATGCGGTATGCGTACCACCCATCAGAATAAAAATGCGGTCGGTTTTTTTGGCGGGTATTTGATTCAGGTTTGAAAAAATCCGCAGGTTGCGACGATAGAATTTGCTGGCCTCATCAGCGCCTTCAAAATGTCCCGCCGTCGACGCGTAGGTTAAGATATCAGCATTTACATTCATGAGATATTCCTGATAACTGCCACTGTTTACGAGTAACAGGCGGTCCATGGTAGACAGGCTGTCAAAATTGACCGTCTGGTTTTTTTCATTCCGGAAACCCATTTTGCGGAACTGCCGGTAAGTAACCGAATCCACCAGGTACGGCAGCTGATCGGGGATGGCATAGTTGTAAGGCGCTGTCGCCTGTTCATCTATTCCGAATAAATTACTGACCGCACAGATTTTTCCGACCTGATAGGCAATCAGGCTGATTTCTCCCGGATAATTCGACCGGTAATTTGAATCCAACAGGAAGGCTTTGTAGTCATGGTTCAGCGCATTATTCTCAGATGGTTCCAGTTCCACGCAGATGATCGTGGGCCGGAAGGCAGAAATTTTAACCGCGATGGCGTGGGTTTCCGCAATGCTTTCTGCACTGTTTGGATCAAAACGATGGCGTACCTGGTCCATCGTACCACCCATGTAAAAGGTGCCCATATTCTAGACCTTGATTTTTTGGGCATACCCGCGAACACAAGTAACAATCAATAGGAGTCCGACCCATTTTTTCATGGAAAACCGTTTTATATATTCCTTCCGTAGCCTAAATATATTTGAATTAATTTGCCTGGCAGGAACCGGGAAATAAAAGCGGCGTTTCCTTTCAATTCAATCAATCGTATGCAGACGAATATTCAATTGCTGGACCAGGTGCTGAATGGTCTGATCACCCGTTACCGCCAGCGTGTGCCGGTAGTGGGTGAAATCATCCGCCTGATGGAGGCCGAGCAGATCATCGGTTCCGAAAAGGAATTGGAAAATGATCATATCGCCTTCAGAACCCTGGGCGTGCCGAATCTTGGCATTCAGTCATTCGAAAAAATATTTTTGCACTATGGTTATCAGAAACGCGATCCTTATTTTTTTCCGGAGAAGAAACTGGATGCCTGGTGGTATGAACCTCCCGTGGCGGGCTATCCGCGCATTTTCGCCAGTGAACTGCGCGTCAAAGATCTTTCTGCCCGGGCCCGGGAAATCATTCATTCCTATACCGGCGGCATAACCCGTGATCCGGTCGATGCGCTGGACCTTTCCGATGCCGGAAAAGTTGATGAATTTTTGCATAGCAGTCTGTGGAAACTTCCTTCCCTCGAGGATTACCAGTTCCTCTCCTCCGAAAGTGAGTATGCCGCCTGGGTGATCTACAACCGGTATTATCTCAACCACTTTACGATTTCCGTTCACAACCTCCGGGCGGGATACAATACGATCGAGTCATTTACGGCTTTCCTCGAAAAACACGGCGTCATCCTCAATGACGCCGGTGGTAAAATAAAAGTCAGTCCCGACAAACTGCTTCTGCAAAGTTCCACCGTAGCAGCCATGGTGGATGCTGCCTTTGCAAACGGTGTTCATTTCAAAATTCCCGGATCCTATATTGAATTTGCAGAACGCAGATTATCGCCCACCGGAACGCGGCGCGAAGGCTTCGAAGCGGCAAATGCGGATAAAATATTTGAAAGTACCTATCAGGCGCAGGTCTCCAAGCAGGGTGATATTTCCTAACTGATTTTTGCTCAGCTTTCAATGGCAGCGGGCTTCCATCCCAGCCGGTGTCCACTGCGTGCATAGTACCCGATGCAGAGATAGCAGGGCACAACAAGCCAGTACCCATGGTGCGGACTCGTTTTATCCGCCAGCCATCCATAGGCCAGCGGCAGGATGGCGCCACCGCCGATGGCCACAATCAGGAGTGAGGATCCGATCTTCGTAAACCGCCCCAGACCCTGAATAGCCAGCGGCCAGATGCTTGGCCATACCAGTGAATTGGCCAGCCCGAGCAGGGCAATGAAAGCGACGGACACCACGCCGGTGGTTGACAAGGCAGTCAACGCGAAAACAAGTCCGAGCCCTGCAGAAATTTCCAATACCCTGACCTGTGACAGGTATTTCGGAATCAGCACAATGCCCAACAGGTAGCCCGCGAGCATACAGGTGAGGGTGGCGCTGGTAAAGAATTTCGCGGTGGACAAGGGTATCCCCTGCGAAGAACCATAATTGATGATGGTATCGCCGGCGATCACTTCCACACCCACATACAGGAACAGGGTACACATGCCCAGGAGCAGGTGGGGAAACTGGAATATATTTTTTTTACCGGCGTTCAATGCCGCGATGGACGCGTCTTCCTTATCCGTTTCCAACTCCGGAAGACCGGAATAGGATACGCCGGCGGCGAGAAAGAGCAGTACGGCTGCGATGATGCCATAGGGAATGATCACCCGGTGGGCCAGCCTGTCAAGGATTGGCCCTTGCAGATTTTTTGTCAACCCGATCAGGCTTGACTTGATTCCATCGGCATTTTTCAGCGCCACCGCACCGAGCAGCAAAGGAGCCAGCACGCCGGCGACGCCGTTGCAGATGCCCATGATGCTGATCCTTTTGGCGGCGCTTTCCATGGGTCCGAGGATCGTGATGTAGGGGTTGGCGGCCGTTTGCAAAACAGCCAGTCCGGTACCCTGCACAAAAAGTCCCAGGAGAAACATGCCGTAGTTGCGCTCAAGCGCGGCCGGAATGAACAGCGCCGCACCGGCGGCCATCACGACGAGTCCCCAGCACATCCCCATTTTATAACCTGTTCTTTTTAAAATCGCAGCGGCAGGAATCGCCATCACCATATAAGAGATATAAAAAGAGAAGGCGACGAGGTAAGACTGAAAATTGCTGAGTTCGCAGGCAATCTTCAGATAGGGAATGAGGACCGATCCAAGCCAGGTGACGAAACCAAAAACAAAAAACAGGACCCCGATGATGATGATGGCCTTACCGGATCGATTCATAGGCTTTTTTTACGCTGCCTTGTTCGAGCAGCAAACGTTTGGCGTTGTCATAGTCTGTCATGCCCGTTTTTCCCATCAGCATTTTAACGGCCCGGTCGGTTATTTTGTCGTTGATCAGCAAAACATTCACCATCTGGTTGTCTTCCACCTTTCCCAACCGGATCATGACGGTGGTACTGATCATGTCAAAAATCATTTTCTGTGCCGTCCCGCATTTCATCCGGGTACTGCCCATGATAAATTCGGGTCCGGTAATGACCTCTACCGGGAAATCTGCCAGCGCCGCAATGGGAGAATCCGGATTGCTGACAATACAACCAGCCGGTATCCCATGTTCGCGGCATGCCCGCAGGGCGCCCACAACAAATGGCGTCGTGCCGCTGGCGGAAATGCCGATTACAATATCATTTGTATTGATTTTTTGTTTTGCAAGCTCCAGCCAGCCCTGTGCAGGATCGTCCTCCATTTCTTCTTTTGCTTCGATCAGGCGCTCCACTCCACCGGCGAGAATGGTGCTGACGATGCCTTTGTCAATGCCAAAAGTGGTTGGCAATTCAATTACATCCAGGACTGATAAACGCCCGCCACTGCCGGCGCCCAGGTAAAACATCCGGCCACCGCCGGATAATTTTTGCACAATCGCCGTGATCAGGCGGTTGATCTGTGGCAGCGCTTTTTCGATGCTTTGCGCAACCGTTGCATCTTCGCGGTTAATCAGTTGCGTAATTTCCTCAATGGTCTTTTGTTCAAGGTGACGGTGTACGGAGGACTGTTCGGTGATTTTCTGCATGATGGGATCCGTGATTTTGGTAGATGTCGGTGCAAAATACTAGATTTTGCAGGAAGAATCTCCCAGTGTATGTTTTGAAGGGTTTATAGTTTAGCTTATATTTCTAGCATGAACGAACATGCTTTTGACATCGGATTTGAACTGGATGATATCCGGTATGAGGCCATGGTGACGCCGCTGACGGAAAACGGAAAAAAAGTCTACCGCGTACGCCTGACCGATCAGATTCATCTGCCGTATATGGAGATTACCATTCATCAGTCACCCGTGCATCCGGAAGGAGAAGAAAGTTTCTGGATTCAGCGGGAGGAAGAAAACCGGAGCCGTATGAAAAACCATGATTTTGTGCAGGCGGTCGGCAGGGCGATTTCCACAGCCGGCATGCCCTGAGTGTTAATTGGCTTCGTTGAATACCCTGGCCAGCCCGGTGATGGTTAATAGTTTTTCACCAGGTGGTGAATTCTTTTGCACGCTTACTTTTTTTACACGGTGTGTCAACAAATACCTGCCAAAAATATACATCGGTAATTGCGATCTGATTTCAGGGGTCAGTTCGAAGGATGGATCCGCTGGGTTCACAAAGATCACGATGTCTTTTACTGAATCGCTTCCGGTGACCGCAAAGCGAAGGCGGTGTGCATCGAGCCCCTCAGGACCCACGGGGATCAGCTGATGGCGTACCAGCCCCTTTTCTCGGCGCAGCACAAAATGCTCGGTGCTGTCCTGGCCGGAAAAAATGCTGTCAATACCAATGAGACAGGGACTGGCAAAATCCTTATAGACCGTGATGGTTTTCTGCATACTGGTATCCCGGTAAAAACTATACTCTACCTGCAGGCAGGTATCGATGCTTCGGATCACATCGACCAGCTGCCGCACTTCGGGATAAGGTCCCGAATTCTGGTTGTGCAAAGAACTGTCGTATCCGGCCCAGGCGTTGGTGCGACTGAATACCAGCCGGTCTCCGGGGAATATCCGGAAATTTTCATCGATCGCAATATCGAGATCGGCATTCAGCGCGTGCTCATGCTGGAAAATATATTTCGACACACGGTCGGCTTTGGACGGATAAACCCAGCTGCGATGATACCGCGTCGGTTGATGGCAGGCGAAAAGAAAAAACGATAGTAAAACGGTGAAATATCTTGAAGGCATCCGTAGTGTCTTTTATTCAGCAATGAATGCTGCGGGCGTTTTCATGGTGAGTCCGAAAATGAATTGTTGTCCGCTGATAAATTTCTCTCTCAGTTCAAAATTTTCGAAAGCCGGTCCCCCGGGGATATCTATGTATTTTGATGGATCGGGACTGTCGCCCCCCCAGTATTTGACACGGGCATTCACCCTTACCTGCAGCGAAGCGGAATCCGTGCCTGCCGCAGGTGCCCGCCAGTATTGTGTCAGCTGGTAAAAGGGCCTGTAACGCCAGCCCCAGTGGGTAAGGTAGGGTTGATCCTGCGGCCAGGCTGCCAGTTCCGCGAGGGTTTGATCGGATGCTGCCACAGCAATAAAATCGCCTGACCGGTTGCGCAGCATCCTGTTTGAAGGATAAGGTTCTTTTTCTGCAAAACCGATCTCGTGGTATCCGGCAAAAAGTTTTCCGGCATCCACCACCTGGTCTTTCACATACAGCCTCCTGAGCCGCGCATAATTTCCCATCGTCGCGGTGAGTGCGCAGCGTTGCATAACGCTTATTTTTTCACGGTCAAAAACCTGTATGCCCAATTCCCCCGGGTGATCCGAACGAATGGTCAGCTTGAGGTAAGGGTTTGCCCCGTCCAGAAATTTTTCGATGAATACATAAAAAGACAGCTGCGTGATGTCCGGATGCAACGGATCGGGATGCGAGATATTCCCTTTTGTGTTGGCGTAGGGGGTGCACAAAGCGCCGAGCGTATCGCCGGCGGCCCAGCAGAATTTGCCCCATTTCCCATCCACTGAAGAGGGAGATACCTCGCTGAATTCCATGTCGTCGTTCACCAACGGTTCGATGGCAATAAAATTAATCAGGTAGGTTGTACCAAGATATTCGTACCCGATGCGCAGCAGGCCGCGCGGTCCGCCGGTATTTGCGTCGGCCGGGCCTTTTTCAATGGCGGCGGGCCAGAGTCCTACCACGATGCCGTTGTGAATGCCCCAGATGGGTGGAGATTTTTCGTCGGCCGGCTGTATCCAGGGGTTGCCCGTGGGCGTTGGTTGCGCGTTTGCGGTGAGTATCAAAAAAAGTCCTGCTATGATCAATCCGGCTCTTTTCATGATATGTACCTGGTGCCTATGGGTGAATAAATAAAACCTTGTATTCCTGCTTCAATATACGCGCCTTTTTTGAGTACATTCATGCATGAGTCTTGCATTCAGAAAAAGATTTCCAGTGGGAGAGGAGGGGCAATCGATTGAATTTTCCTTTTACCGGGAAAACTCCGACAACCACCGGGTGGTGAATTTCACCATCGAAAGCAACCGGCACGATCCGATCGTGATGCTCAAAAACGGGCATGGCGAATGGCGTTTTCTCGAACCGTCGCTGGTACCGCCCGCGATCGCTGCGCTGGAACTGGCTTTTGCCGATGCGCTCTCAGATTATGGCGCCTGATTTTTTAGTACGATCACCCTTCTTCCTTTTTTTCTGGTCACCGTAAGCAGGCCGCCGCCCGGCATGGCCGTCCAGGTATATCCTTCTCCTTCCGCCCGCGCGGTCATTGGCCGGTCGTCCAGCAACAAACCGGTTGGTTTTTTCCGGAGCTTTATTTTTTCCACCCCGCTGCTGTCATAACACCGGTAAAAAAGGGTTACGTCGCTGCTGTCGGTTTTTTCAAAATTCAGCGCGAGTGTTTTTTTCAGGTGCGGCGCATAGTCGGCCTGTTGCACAACCGAGGTGGAGGAAATAATATGATCCTCTTCCGGCGGCGTCAGCCGGGGCGAGGCGTCCATGGCACGCAGGTAGTGCCGCACATAGTCGCCATAACCGTCGGTAAGCCAGGGTTCATCCTGCGGGAATTTATTTTTTCCGTCAAAGTCCACCATATAGGTGGCCCAGTTGAGTTCCCTGACGGCATTTTCGTAATAGGTACTGTCTCCGGTGAGCTGGACATAGAGCAGTTCATCGGCAGCCTGTCTGGAAGAATGGCTGTTGGCGGGCACCTGGAAAAGGGTTTGTTCATTGGTCACGGTGACGCCATATTTCTTCCATTGCTCATTGTTGAAATGAGCGTGTACCCAGCGGATGATCTGTTGAACATCATTCTTCCAATCCGGAAAATAACCAGGATGTTCCATAATAAAACGGGCGAAGGTCATGGCGTTGATCTGCGTCTCGCTCCACAAGTCCACATCTTCAAAAAAAGGTCCCCACTTATTTTCTTTCATGGGCACGGCTTTCATCCAGTCGAGTAGAGTGGTAAACGCCTGCTGGTACGCTACCGTTGATCCGGCGCGCAGGTTCTGCAGGTCGAGGAACAATTGCAGCGTGGGAGCCCAGTTGCTGGAGTACCCGGCCGTATCGATCCAGCTATTGTTGAAATCGTGGTAACGCAGCAGGCTGAGCTGGCTTGTGTGGGGATTGACTTTGAAAGGAAGCGGCGAATAGTGATCGTTCCCTTTGCCCACGTGGGTGGCAAGCGTATTGGCGATGCGGACCGCCGCCTCCAGGTATAATTTGTTTTCGGTGATTTTATAAAGGTGCACCAGTTCGAGTCCGAAGGAACCGGCTTTGTCGGGCTGGAGAATATCGCGGCCTGATTTCATATCTCCATCATAGATGCCGGAATAAATAAATGTATTGTAGGGATAGGGGATGCTGGGCCACTGCGCCGCCGTGTCGGATAACCCATGGGTAAGGTAATAGTCGGCCAGAAAAACCATGTTCATCTTTACCCGTTCATTGCCGGTATAGGCATAGTACAGCCGCCAGGAAGAGAGGGCCATGGCGAACTGGTCGCCTCCAATGCCGCGGGGATCATCAAAATCCGCTTTCCAAACCTGGTGGTTCATATAATAGGGAAGACCATTGGGATCCCGCCGCATGGTATCCCAGAAATTCCAGACCAGTCCGATCACATGGCTGTACGCCTTGCCGGGGTTTTCATCGTACCAGGGAATGATCCGGCCCTTTTTGTCAGTCTGGATCGCATGATAGATCAGCATTTCTTTTGACTGGGCAAATCCTGAAAGGCAGAGGGATAGGCATATCAGCAGCGGAATCGGGCGAACAATCATACGACAGGATGAATGGTGGAATGAATCACTGAATGTAAATAATTATATTTAACAAAAATACCGGCGGGGATGACCACAGTAAAGGAGAAAATAAACGGTATTTACTGGAAAGTCAACGGACTGTACCACCGGCGCGATTCCGATCTCGCGTATTTCTCTGCAAAGGAAATCGCTGCTGATTTAAGTTATGCCATTCCCGATGACGAAAATATCCGGCTTGACATCAAAATCCTTGACCGGTATCAGTTTGGTTTGACGGAATCGAAAAAAGACGCCCTCATTGAAAAATTTAAGCAACAGGTGATGGATCACCTGGCAGTCTATCAATAAATTCTTCCTATGCGTTTTGTTACAAAAATTCTCGACATTGAACCCGTTACCCATAATGTAAAGTTTTTCCGGATTGAAAAGCCTGCAGGCTATCAGTTCACCCCCGGACAGGCCACGGATGTGTCCATCCCGGTTCCTTCCCTGCACGAACAATTGCGGCCGTTTACATTTACTTCCCTCAATGATCAGCCTTATCTTGAATTTACCATCAAACGGTACGACGATCATCCGGGGGTGACGGATCACCTGCATGAGCTCGTTGCCGGCGACACCCTTGAAATCGGCGAACCCTGGGGTGCCATTCAATACAAGGGGCCCGGCTATTTTATCGCCGGTGGGGCTGGGATTACGCCGTTCGTCGCCATTTTGCGTTCGTTGAAAAAAGAACATCGATTGGCCGGTAACACGCTGTTTTTTTCCAATAAAAGAGCCAACGATATCATTTACCGCAGGGAGCTGGAAGATATGCTGGGTGACCAGACCATTCTGATTCTCACCAATGAAAACAACGAAGCATTCACGGGTGGCCTGATTGATGAAGCCTTCATCAAAACGCATGTCACTGATTTCAGCCGGAACTTCTACGTGTGCGGACCCGATGCGATGGTGACGGATATCAATAAGATTCTTCAGCAGTCGGGCGTACAGGCCGATACGCTTGTATTTGAAAAGTAACCGCGCAGCACACTAGGTTAATCTTTACAGAAAGCTACAAGGGAACCCTTACAGCGGCGGATTAGTTCCGTGCAGATGCAATATTCTGAACACTAAGCTGTTAAAGAAGCAATCCCTAAATCCAAATCTCTTGACAACAGATCCCGTCCCCCAAGTCGGCAGGTATGCAGCTTTCCGGGAATTATCGAGCTTATCGACGATTTACGATTCGTACGGCGCCGTGATCTACCGCGTGCTGTTTCGCATTGCGCATAAAGATATTTTCCTGGCAGACAGCCTGATGGAAAAAGTATTTGCTGCCATCAACCGGGAATTCGATTCGCTGGCGGAGTTCAGGCGATCAGGATTTATCTGGATACTGGAGATTCTGACAAAAACATTAAAAGAGAATGGATACTATCCCGATCTGAGTTTTCAGGATAAAGTATCTTTTTTACATAGTTCGTAGCGACGGTTTTTTCAATCACGTACCCTATTTTTTCTCCTGCTGCAAACGGATCAGTTTCATTTTACTTTCAATGACTGCCTTCATCAGTGTAACGCCGATCAGTTGCAGGGAATCTCCCTGAAGTTGTTCCTGAACGCCCGCTTTTCCAGCCTTTTTCAAACTGTCATAACGCCGCAACTCAACCGAATGTATGCTCATGAAAGAATCGCGGGCTGCCACGGCAGATGTTACCAGCGATTGCGCTGAATCCAGCCGTTGTGCCTGCAGTGCTTTCCCTGATCGCTGCTGGCAGGATGCCAGTTGTGCGCTTACCAAAGCGAGTAATAATATTCCTTTCATATCTACCGCAAATATCCGTGCTTTCTCATTCATATCGGTCATAGCTTCTATAGAAAATCAGGATCGACAGGATGATCAGGACCAGGCTCATCCATCCGGCGCTGCCGGCCAGTACGGAAATAAAAAAAATAAAAAAAAAGCAGGCCGTCAGTTTGAGGTAATCGGTCCGGCTCATCTTTCCGAGAAACAGCAGGCAATGGATCGTCAGCAATAAACTAAAGCCGCTGCCCAGCAACAGCGCCGATTCGCGCAGGCTGATTTCACCGGGCGTCCACATCAGCAGGAGGATGGTTTCCGGCGCCAACAGAATAAGGCAGCTGATCACCGTTTGTAAAAGCCGGGTGAGGATGGGGTAGGGTAGTCCGGGCAGAAAAGCCATTTTTTGTGTTTCCGTCTCGCGCCAGGCGTGGAGTATCAAACCATGGCCGAACACGCAAATTACGTAGAGGAGCAAGGGCATTTTGATTTCTGTTGCGTCATGCTGCTGTCCCCTGACAAGAAACCAGAGGATGCCGATGCTGGCGAGTTTCAGGGAAAAATAAAGGGCTTTGCAGCTGGAAAAAATGAATTGCAAAAAAATCCCGGTGTAGCCGGTGTGGGGTCGCTGCCGGAAAAAGAAATCACCGCTCCCAGATAACCCTGCATGACCCGGATGGGTCAGCCTCCAGTCAGTCAACCGGCAGCAAGCGCCCACGGTTGCCAGTAAAAACACCATGATGGCGGCGGCCGCGACGAACCAGTGCAAATAACAGGCGACTATAACCATCACCGTGGCATACGCAATCACGGGCAGAAAGAGAAAAGCATGCAGGAAAAAAAGCAAAGCATATTTTTCAGTTTTGTCCATCGTGTTTATCAGGAATAAAAACTGAAACGCGGGGTCTGCCGCCTTGTTCCAAATATACCGGCAACCGTACCGGGCATACAGCAGCCAGCAAAAAAAAACCAGGCAAAGGAACGAGGCGCTGCTTAGCATGCCATGGATCAGGAAAAAATGATAACCCAGCAGATCCTGACCGTTGAGTTTGCCCACCGCGCCGAACAATACGATCATCGCGAATAAAAAGATGCCGGCCAGTTGCCGGTAAAACGGTTTGACCAGGCTTCTCACCAGCGTGCGGAAAGCGATTATCATGTGAGTGGCTGGAGGGTTTTTTCGTTGATGACGTATTGCTGGTCGGGGATGAATAATCCGGCCGGAAGCGCTTGATGGGAGCTGATCATAAAACTGGTGCCGCGATGTTCTTTCAGCGAGGCAATGATGGAGAACACCGCCGGTATCGAGTCCGCATCGAGGGTTGTCAGCGGTTCATCCAAACATATTAACCGGGTTTCGCCGGTAAAAGCGAGCAGCAGGGATAGTTTTTTCAGCATGCCGCTCGAGTAGCTGTCAATAAACTGCGATAGCATCGGACGCATGCCCAGGCTGTCTGCCCACTGCCGACCCGGGGCGCCATTTGTTTTGCGGACGGCAACAAAATAATCGATCAATTCCTGTCCCCGCATAAAACCTGGAAACTGCGGTTCAGCGGCTGCCCACGATACGGCCCGACGGTATGCCAGCGGTGCCTGGCGAAGGCTTATCCCGTCCAGCAGGATATCTCCTGAAAAAGGGATCAGGGCGCCGATCATTTTCAGCAGAGTCGTTTTTCCGGCGCCATTGGCGCCATGGAGCCAGCTGCTGCCGGATGGAATCTGGAGATGAGGAATCTGCAGAATGCCCTCGTTGTTATACTTTTTGGTGGCTTCGATGAACTCGAGCATATCGAAGCGGAAGATAGCCCAATCCTGCCCTTCCTTTCGTGAAGATTTTCATAAATCGGGATGCGATTTATGGGAGCCCGGCGATACGCCGTAATGTTTTTTAAACATTTTGATAAAATGACTCACATTTTCATATCCGAGCAGGTAAGCTACTTCGGAAATCTTTTTTTCCCCTTCCAGCAGTTCTTTGGCATGTTCCATTTTACGCGTGAGGTAGTACTGATAGATTGTGGTGCCATTGAGTAACTTAAACTGACGCTTGAGCGTAGAGCTGCTCATATTGAATTCTTTGGCAAGTTCTTCCAGACCGGGAAAATTTCCTGACACGGATTGCGCCAGTCGTTTGGCGATTTCCGTCATGATGTTCTCATGAACGGAATGGGTGATCTCCAGGCCTTCTTTAATTTTGTGTTCGCAGAGATTAAAGAGCTGATATAATAGTATGGTGAGCCTGGCTTTAAAATAATATGGTTCGGTTTTATTTTGTTCCACTTTCTGAAAAAGTTCCTGCAGCAGTTGATAATCGGTGGG
>CAZZYD010000056.1:0-16148 GCA_964658175.1 uncultured Puia sp.
GCCGTTTAATTTCATTTCCCGTGAAAGCGCCATCGACCTCAGATAATAGTCCAGCGCTTCGGGAATTTTTGCCTGACGGCGATACGTTCTCCCGACATTATAGATGTTACTGGCCATTGCCTGACGGTTACCGATTCGTTGATTGATATCATACGCCTTGAGGTAATGTTTGCGCGCTTCATCGTTGTTGCCTGAATCACCGATCGTGAGGCCCAATGAATTTTCGGCCATGGCTTTCCCCTTTTCCCATTTTATTTTTTCAGCCAGGGCCAGGGCCTGATACGCATAAGGCACCCCCTGGGAGGGATTGATGGAAAGATAGGTTTGTGAGAGCCTGATCAGCAGCCACACATTCCCGGTGTCTTCTTTGGCCGATTTCAGGTCATGAAGCAGCGAATCGATCACCTCAGGCGGCTTTTTCTGCGCGAATGCGGTAGACACCTGAAAACAAAGCATCAATAAAAACAGGCTGACATGAATGCCCCTCTGCTTCGATTCCCTGTATATGATGGCTGCGCTTTTCATACAAATAATTTTCCGGCAGTTCTGACCGTATTTAATAAGTGCATACGATTAGGTTCAGAAAGGTATCAGATTACCATTTCGCTCGCAATTCCAATGAGTAAATAACAGTATCCAATGAGTCGCCGGTATGATTCCGACTGCCGTTTACAGGTAGTCCATCGCGAGTCAGGAATCGAGGAGATTCGCTACCGCTTCTTTGTAACTGCGCCCGACGGGCAGCAGCACATCGTTGACCATGATCGACTTGGGTGTAAGTTTCCGGATAAACTGCTTTTGCACGGCATAGCTCCGGTGAATCCTGATAAAAGACTGAAAGGCCTTTTCCTTCAGCAAATTGCCGAGGGGCGTCAGTACGCAATATTTCTTCTTCTCCGTGATGATGCCGGTATAGTCCTTGAGGGCCTCTAGGTAGATGATATCGTAGAACTGTATCTTGATATGTTCATGCCCGTCCTTGATGAGGAGACTTTCTTCGTTAAAAGAATGATCGAGCTTCTCTGCCTTGTAAAAGATATCCAGGAAATACTGCAGCCGGTTCATCGCTGTTTCAAAGCGTTCAGCACGAATGGGCTTCACCAGAAAATCCAACGCATTTGCGTCGAAACTCTCGAGCGCATATTCCGGATAGGCCGTTATAAAAATACAGGCAGGAACCCGTTGAAGTTTATTGCGCAGTTCAAGTCCGCTCATCTCAGGCATATCGATGTCCAGGAACATCACATCCGGGAGTTCTTTTTCACTGGCCTGCAAGGCTTCTTCCGCAGAGGTGAAAAGTCCCGCCATTTTAAGAAATGAATATTTGCGCACGAAGGAAGCCGTAGCGAGGCGGTCTATCTGATTGTCGTCAACGACATAACATTTAAATTCGTGTTTTCCAGGTGTCATGGCAATGGTGATTTGGCTGCAAAACAGATCAGCCCCCGATCAACACCGTTGGAAATCCCGCCATGATCGCACCGCCATGGGCCGTGGTATCGCCCATCCGGGCGCTCGGTTTTCCTCCAATCAGTACGGTGGTGGAACCCATGGCGATCACATCCGGCGGTCCCACACAAACACACATATCGCCCACGACCGCTGCCGGCATACCGCCAATCAGCACCGTTGGACAACCTGGCCCCACGACCGGACCACCCACATGGGGAATCGGCGGAAGACCGGGCGTAAGCATCGGACAAACATGCATGTCACCGGTTCTTGCTGCAGGCTGACTCATTTTTGACAATCTAAATGTAAGGAGATTTTTTTTGGGGTCAGGTCAGGGGGCTCCATCGGCCATTTGGTTTTGGATTGATGGGAGGATTTACCGGTTTTACTTCCTGCTCGATCACGAAGATATGCTGACCCTTTTTTTTGCCGATGAAATCAAGCTGGGAAAGTTTCAGAAACAGTTGTTCGCAGGCGAGATAGGACTGATGGATCTCCTGAAAGATAGCAGCCACATCGTAGTGGTTATAGACCAGCTGAAGTGTTCTCAGCAGTTGTTTCTCCAGGTTTCCGGGCTGGGTGTCTGTCCATTCGGCAAAATAATTCAACATCTCTTCCCGGTCCTTTTCTGCGTAACAAATCTGCAGGGTTTGAAAATATTGCAGATTCTCCAGCAGGGATACACAAAAATACATAGGTGCGGATTTGCTGTCGATCCATTGCAGACGGATTTTCTGCCGGATGATCTGCTCAAGCATTTTCTCACTCATCTTCTGGATATTGCCGGCGAGCGCAGTGGTTTGTTGCGCCGATGTGCGGGCATTTATTTTTTGAATGATGCGGACGGCATATTGCTCCCAGTTCTCCAATAGCTGGCGGAACTTATCTGCCCAGGCTGCCGCGAGCGGATGGCTCAGCAGCGTGCTGCAGGTAGGGATGAAGTCTGATTGCACACGAAGCTCGCCGTTGGCATATATGACCTTTCCGATCAGCAGGCTCGATAGCAGGAGGGACGGGTTGAGCGTTTCCTCGGGAACGATATCCAGTTTATACAGGGGGCGGGTGAATGGATGCCGGGGCGGATTTTCATTCATCAGCGGCGCACCGGCGGGAATTCTGGTGAATGGATCCACCGTAATCAGGATAAGCAGGGATTGCGCCTGGGTCGTTTGCAATTGATACTGGGCGGCGATATCCCGAAAATTCTTCCGAAGCGTCATTCGCTCTTCAGCACTGATGGAGATACGGGATCCGTTTCTTGTAATGCCCTGGCATTGTACAAGATCTACATTTATCTGTTGATTCAAATCGCAGGTCAGGATCAGGTCAAGCGATTTCTTTCCGGGCAGGATGCCGAAATTGTAGTCGGTCAACGTCTGTTCCGCGCTGTTCTTCGCCAAGGATTCGTTATATAATCCGGTTTCTTCAAAATGCTTTCTGGAAATTTTCATCCCATCGATCCAGTTCACCGGTAAATATTGAATATCGTCCGTCATATCGTATACTTTATAAAATGGTAGAATGGTTAAGGATGCCGGCATGCGGCTGGCTGTCTTCCAGTACGAATTCAGGGCCGGTATTGGGCAGGTGTGTTTCATACCCGATGTCGGTCTCCATGGGCATGAGCAGTCCGCACAGGAATTCAAGGATGTTCCGGACCCGGCCCCCGGGCAGATATTGAGGGAGCGTCGAAATGGATGGAATCATCAAACGCAGTAGATACCCGGGCTGAAGGCTTGATATGGTTCCCGGCAATATCATGCTGATGCCAAGCCGTCCGTCACCCAGCCTGCATGGTTCGGTAACACGGGTGAGCTCCGGCGGGGATTCGATAAATTGAATATCGTCCCCGGTAATATGTTTCATCACCGCTTCAACAAGCGGTATATTTCCGGATAGCCGGTGCAGCACCGGCATCAGCACACCCAGTTTGTTTTTCTGCGCGACATCCATGAAATCAGGAAAAGCCCAAAGATGATCGAATATCCTGTTGTGTAAACTGTCCGTCGTTTCGAAAAGGAACTGGCGCTCTTCCATTTCCAATCCTATGCGCTGGCGGAAAAACTCCTGCTCGATCGGAAGAAAAAAAAGACGGCTTTGTTTTTCTATTTCTTCCTGAATTTTTATTTCCTGGATCGAGCCGGTTTTGTCCGGCATATTCAGTAAATCCAGCGGTTGGTGAAAAAGATCTTCGGGTATCTGATCATACAATCCATTCCGGTTGATGACGAGTGACAGTTTTTTCTTGCCCGTCACTGAAAATTCCATTTCACTGACCTCTTCGATGTCGGCATGAAAACTACGTTTAAAGAGGCTGTTGCTGACAAAGACCACAGACTCCATATCGATCCCTTCCCCGACGAGATCGGCCATGACCACTTCCGCCCGGATATCGGCTGGATTATTTTGTATAAGCGCCCTGATCGCGGACAAATTATACATGATCAGTGAGTTTAAAATGGTAAGGGATATTATTTACGGAAAGCTTTTCCAGTTTACCCTGCAACAGGCCGATCCGTTGTCCCCATTCGTCGGGCGTCAGTACATCGGGCGTTGGTTTGATCGTAATTTCCATGCAACGGACAAATCCATGTTCGGGCAGGCTGCTTTTCATGTATGTCTTGTTCAATTTAATCGAGATGGCAACGGATCCGAGCTCGGTTGATAAAAATTGTTTCAGGTCTTCGGTCGTAATGATCCGGTGATGGGTCAACACGGACTTTTTGTATTGTTCTATTTTTTCCGCGTCGGAGTATTTATTTCTCCCACCCTGGGTTGCCGTCAGGAACAGGATCGAATTGGTTTGCACACTGCTGTTCCGGTAAGAGATGAGTCTGGTGCCGATGGAAATCCGGTTGGCGGAAGCGCCGTTGCAACTCCAGAATGCAATGGATACATTTCCCGCTTCCGTGCCGGGTTTAATGGCGAGATAAGGATAAGGCGATTCGTGCTTACCCTGGGATTTCACCCTCGCATCGATCCGGGCGAGAATCTGGTTGAGTTCCCTGATATGCTGTACCAGGAAATCTTCCCCCAGCGAGGAGAAATAGGAACTTTCTTCTTTAATCAGCTCCGTCAGGTTTATCAGCGTGTCGTGCAGTGAGCGGTCGTCAAACCGGTTCATCCCATAGCGCAGCGTATAGGTTTCACTGGTCAGCTCAGCGGGAATGGCAAAGGGCACCAGCGATACAGGTTTTCCCTGCGCGTTATTTATTTCATCGATCGCCAGGAATTCGACCTCCGTTTCGAGCGGTACAATATTGAGGGATGGCAGCAGCTTATAGGTGAATTTATTTAATTTCCTGTTCATTACCGGCACGGCATTGAGATAGCATCGCAGGCCGTCCAGCGCTTCTGCCGGCAGCGCCGTCGGGAACCGGATTTCGATCCACCACAGCGGTGTTTTAAGTTCCTGCAGCGCTTTGGATCCAAAATATTCTTCAAATTCAACCGGATAGTTCCGGGCTTTCATTTTCTGTTGATCAAAATGTTCGGGCGAACCGATCGTAATATAATGTCTGGTAAAAAGTTCATTGACCTGCGTTTCCATTTTTTTCAGTGAGTCGAACTCCAGTCCGAGGTTGCCGGCTGACGCTTCCACCGTTGCGTCCGGCTCCTGCGCGGATGATTTTCGAACTGTTATGCCATCCAGTTTCCATTCCGTGTAGGGAAGGTATTGATACCAGTGCTCACTGTCTGGCTGATTGATCCAATGGAAGAAAAACGAAAGCCGATCGGGCGAAGGTATTTCTTCATTCAGTTCAAGGCCGATCCATACCGTATGTTGTTGCTGAAAGTTTTTTTTGGCGGCGGAGGCAATGAGCGTCCGTTGATTTCCCTCTGTAATCAGGTTGATCTCACGGTTCGTAGCCATCACCGTTACCGCGCCATCGAAGATGGTTTGCTGTCTGGTGGGAGAGAAAAAGAGTTCGGTTTGCAGGGGTGACCTCGTACGATCCCCTGATGCCGGTTTATAATAAAACTGGTCGCTCGTATGAAGGGTCGTGGACGGTTCGGCCGATCTCACCTGGAGTATTCCATACGCGGGCTGCACTTCGATCATCCCCGGATTGAGCAGTTTGGCCAGGCGCTCCAGCATGCGGCTCTGGGTGCTGCCGATTTCGCTGGCGATTTTTTCGAATTCGAGGGCGCAGGATTCCATGAGCAGCGTGATCAGCGGATCAAAATCATCCATTTCGGACTCAGAAAATCCCCAGGACTCGGCAGCGTTCTTCAACATGCGCTGTCGAATTTTTTCCCGCGTGAAAATAGATGCTGTATTGGTTGCTGTGGTCATGATCGGCTCGGAATATATGGCTGATGGATAGAAAAATCGATAGAAGGTTTTTTATTGATTGTGTAAGACTACCTTACAGCGGATCCACACTGGAAACCCAGTAAACAGTACAGAGTACATCTGCCCCGGCGAGGGAAAGCGCATATTCTGTTCCGCAAAACACACAGACGCCTTTTGTAGATGTCAGGGCGGTGGCGGGTATCAATTGAAGCTGAAAAACGCTCAACCCCAGCCCGAGCATAATTTTCTGATAAGTGGTTGGATTGATAAATGTGCACAGGCTTCCACTGACACCGCCGACCAGTATGGTGGCGCTGACACTATAGATCACCATGATACAACCCAGGTCATCGACCGTCAGTTCGCTGTTTCCGAGTCCATAAATATTTGACCCTGTCGACAGGAGGGATATATCCGAAGCAGTCAATCCGACGGGCAGAAAGGAAAGTCCGACGCCCCCGCCCAATCCGGTACCGATGATCTTATAGATAGTCCCGTCTGGTGACTTTACATAAACCCTTGCCTGTCCAGCGGTGACTTCCACCACTTCCCCACCGGCGGCTGCGATGCCGGATGAATTTTCATAACTCCAGCCTGTATCGGTTACAATGCTCATAAGGATTTATTTTAACAACGGATGTCCATGATCGCAACGGTTAGTACGTCACCACGGTTTTGGCATGCTCCGCAGAAAGCGCAAAACTTATGATTGACGGACTATCGGGATCCTGGCTGTCATGGCCCTGGGAATAAGACACACAAGTCACCTGGTCCAGATCGGTTTCATAATTGTTGTCATCCGAACCCATGACAAGTTTTGCAGCCGGTTTCACGGCACCTGTGGCACACCAGCCTAAAAGAAAAGGATCATCGGTACCACTCACGACGAAATGATAATCACTATTTGCGACCCCGGACGAACCGCCGCCGCTATATTGATTACCGATCCAGAACTTCCGGATTTCATACACGTGATCTTCGATCACAAGATTTGCGCATCCCATGGAAAAATATATTTTGGATCAGGAATGATTGGCTATTTCCATTGCTTTTCGTGTGAAGCCCCGCCGACAGACACTTTTTTAGCTGAGATGTTCAGCGAGATCGTCATCGGACCAGCAGAGGTTGCGCTGAATGCCTCATGGTAGCCAACGCAATAACCCTCTTCAAACTTCACTTCTTTTAATTTTCCGTTCCCATCCGATTTGTCGAAAACAATGCTCCCATCCTTCTTTCCCTTGGGGTCGATCATCCAATCGATGATCCCGCTGTCATCCGTTGCGGCAATCTGAAGGGAGATGGTGCCACCCTGGACATCGGTGGACGGCTGTCCCTTAGAATCCAGTCCCTGCCCGAATGAATAATTGCAACTCAGGACGCTGTAATCGGTGCCATCCAGTGTAAATTTTGCTTTGAACGCTGACATAATCGTATATTTTAATTGTTAGATAAATAATCTATGCCATTATATTTTTAAGCGTTATTCTCCTACGGTGAAAGTGGCGTTTCCGACAGTAATCTGTGCAGACACCACACTCACCGTAACAAACCCATTTTCTATATTATTTGCGTCGGAGGCAGGCGCAAAATTCAGCGCATATTGTACGCACTGACCATCAGCTATGGTATAACTCATCAGCTGATTCCCGGAATTTGCCGCCAGTCTTGTCTCCACCGTAAGATTCAGCTTTTTTGATGGGTCAGCAAAGGCATCGGCGAACGGCGATTTATCCGTTGTCTCATCTCCTAAAAACAAAGCGAAAGTGATCATACCCATTTTCACCGGACTATTAGAGAGGCCGGTTACATCAGAAAATTCGCGGAAATAGTTAAAGCTAAAACTCAATGGGCTTAGCGTGTGGCCATCGATCGTCAGGGTAAGTATTAATGACATAACATGAGTTAAATTATTTCTTATTCGAATAAATTCCGCCGTCGCAATTACTGACCCTGGACGTTCAGGTTTGCCGATCCTACCGATATCGTTGGAGAAATCAGCACGATATCGAGAAAGGTATTCTGAACCTTGAGATCCAGCGAATCGGTTTGCCGGAAATTGTATCCAATGATCTGTGCGTTCGTCATTTTCATATTTATCTTCACATTTTCCTGCGCGTTGTCGTTGACGTCAACGGTAACATCGTGTAGTTTCCCGTCTTCCTGCATCCAGGACGCCAGAAAATTATCCTGGGTCGCCTCCAGATTCCAGTCAATGGAGAAAGACAGGGTCCCTCCCTGTATAACAGAGGTTGGAAGGCCGGTGATTGCTGAAAATGATTTGAAATAGCTGAGCTCGAACCGGTCGGCCAAATATTCCTTGTCTTCGACCTTAGCGATAATGTTTGCAGACATTGCTATAATTTTTAGATTGGATTAATTTATTTTTACAAGTCCTCCCTTGATCGTTGTCATGGCGTCCCCACTTACTTCTGTATTGGCACTGCTTAATTTTGCGCTTCCACTGGCCTTGATCTCTGCAGAGGCATCCGCATCCACACTCACAGTCGCCCCCTTGACCGAAACCTTGTTGTCTGCCTTTATTTCGATTTCCTGCGCCTGCAGCGATAATTTCTTTGTGGCCTTGATCGATATACTATCCTGTGCCTCGATGTCAATCTTCCCTTTTGTTTTCAGGCTGATCGCGCCGCTGTCTTTAAATTCAATCAGTAAATAGGTATCGTCTTTGTTTACGTTGCTGATCCTGATCTGATTTTCACCCTGCTTGTCATTGAACTCGATGAGGTTGCCGGCCTTGGTATAAAAACTTTTCTCCTCGTTGTTTCCCTTCCTTGCCCGCATGCCGTCCTTTTTCGGATAGAGACTGGTGAATATGAACGGGCACTCGGGTTTATCGAGTTCATAGCCGATCATGACCTGCGCCTCCTTTTCGGGAATGAACTGCATGCCCTTGCGATCATCCCCACCGGCATAAAAACTTCCCACCCGGATCCAGTCGGAATCCCTGTCACTGCCCGGCCAGTTGAAAGAAACTTTCACGCGGCTCATCTTGTCCGGATCATTGTTGTCAGTAACGGTCGCGAGTTCCGGCTGCCCGGTAGGATGAATCACAGATGGATTCACCGGCGGAAATTTTGCTGTTTCCGGTACGGCTTTGAACACATTGGAATAGTTTCCACTGCCATCCACGGCGTGCGTGATCTGCGTGATCCGGTATTTACCGATACTTTCTTTTCCACTCCGGCCGCTGTCCGTTGGTTTCGTTGAACTGACATCGATCACCGCTCCGATCATCAGGTCCGGGTTATCGCCCCGGCCGTGAAACACAATCATGTTGCTGGCAATCTTCGACCGCCGGAACCTGACCTGATCATCCAGGTCGTTCTGGCTGCTCACCGGTTTGCCGGCAATCATCAGGGCCTCCTGGCCAAAAAGCTGCTCGGATTCGTCCAATGCAAATTTGCTGAACTGCCCCAATCCTTCTACCGCCTGACCCGATGACTTGCCGTTATATGACTGGTCTTTCATATAATCATACCCCGTCATACTGAATTTCGCCGGCATCAGTGTGATGGACATGTCGAAGGACTGATTGCCGTCGATCACAAAATCCACCTCTTTTGATCCCGCCGGTGTTCCAAGCATGATCTCCTGTCCGTTATAATAAAACCATTCGCCATATTCAGCAGCGATCCTGCTGAGAAAGGAGAAATTGGTCTCATCGTATTGCACCACATAAGGAATCGCGTCCTTGTGCGCCGGATTCAGTTTCTTTTTGACAATATTTCCCGGATAATCTGTCAACACAGTTTCAAAGATCTGCTGGATATTCTTTTTTATGAACGTACGCCTGAGGGCGTAATCTTCGAGTAATAATGTCGGACTGCATCCCCGGATGATAAACACATTCGAAAAATCCGAGAGGTTGGATAACATGATTTCCGTAATGATCCCTTTGAATTTAAAATCAAAGGTTTTTTTTCCGGAAGCGTCATCAAAGGATATCGAAATGGATTTCCCGCAAACGTCTTTGTGCGATTGCTGGAAAAATATCTCATCCTTTTTTTCCAGCTCCTTGAAGGGCACCGTCAACTCAAAGCGGTGATGGCCGAAAAGATCCTGTACAATACTCAATGCCTTGTACCGTTCGATTTTCTTGCCGCCATCCAGTTCCAGTTTCGTTTTCACCTGCAGTGCCATAGTCGTTGAATTATCCTACCAATTATTATCCTGGTCAACGCCATCGAGCTTTATCGACTCCGCGGACAATACACAATAGAAAATGAAACTGTCGCGTGAACGGTTATGGTAGTCCTGCACCCTGGCATATGCCAACGCTTTCATACCGTCCTTGAAATCGACCATATTGTCATTCTCATTCAGTTGGGCATACCCTTCTCCCCGAAAACTCTCAGCCAATGACAGGATAAATGCATTTTTGAATTCCATTTTCTTGAATGACTTGTCATCGATCGAAAAAGTGACGGTTCCATCCATGGCTTTGGTTGGATCAGCGATCCACTTTTCGAAAGTGTCATCGTCGCTGCCGGCTATGAATAAGCGTATTTCGCCGCATACGACGCCCGATGCCGGTTGTCCATACATGTCAGTCTCCTGATAGGCGCTCCAGGTACAGCGAAGCACTTCCAATTCCTTGTCGTCAATCGATAATGATACGCTAAAAGCCATCGTGCGTCAGTTTATTGGGTTAACGGTACATCTGTTCTATCGAGACGGTCGCTGACCCAAGATTCAGATCGGTGCCCTGTATCATCAGGTAGCAGCTGGCTTCGGTCAGGGATGGAATCACCAGATCAATAAGCGTATAACAAAGCGCTCCCTTGAATTCATACTTTTTCATGGTCCCGTCTGCTCCGGAACTGAATACGTCCAGCCTGCCATCATAAGTCTTTGTAGGACTCAAAGCCCATTCAGTCAGCTTTGTATCGTCCGTGATTTCAAGCGTCAGATCCATCCGCCAGACGGGCGGCGTTAAGGGTTTGCCGTTATTTGCACAGGTCCTGTCCACCGATATATAAAAATGGTGCACTTTAAACGTCTTGTCTTCTATCACCAGATCAGCAGAAATAGCCATGATTATTTATTTTGTTCGTATTCTGCCTTCCATTCAGCGCTGTCCGGATCGTCGCCTTTCTGTCCGTCAAGTTTGATCATGAAATTCTTGGCAGGGAAATATGGGGTCATATGAATATCCAGGAAGATGCGATCTTTTTGCTTTGGATCCTGCTCAAACCGGATCACCTTGAATTTCTCGATCAGTTTTCCTGGACCTGTAATGCTGTCCAGGAACTTCACGATCTGTTTCTGCAGATCCATCCTGGTGTTGACATTGAAATTTTCAAATGCCCGGCGGTTGAGGAAATCGATCATCACCTTGATCACATAATCGAATACCCTGACAACTGAATATGTCTGGAGACCGATATTATCGCCGTTGAACAGGGTTTTGGCCGAGAACGGCATCACTTTGCCGTATTCGTTCACCATGGGGACCAGGCCAAGTTTTTCCAGCTGCGCGATCTCACTCTTCTTTAAGGGAAATTTCACCCCGTCCACTTCGTTCAAAGCGCCGTGTTTTCGTCCGGCAGCTACCTGCGACATGAGCGTACTGTACACCTTTCCCGCCAACGCCGTGGATGGCGGTACAAAGAGGTCTTCTTCTTCGCCCACATCCTGCTGTTTTCCACGGCCGACCAGCCAGTTGCAGGCCATCATCACATTGGATAGATAGGCGTCCCCACCCGTCAGGTCGGCGGATTCAAATAAATCGAGCACATCATCCGCACCATCCAGGTGTTCGAAATCAGTGACGAGCATCACTTTATTTTTGTGTGCGATGCGCGCCCACTTATCGACCACTTTCTTTGATCCGAGATAGCCCGGTATCGCCAGAATGGAATAATTATCGCGCAGATCGAGCCGGTCGTAATTCTGGGTCAGCTCTTCGGCCACAGCATCTACAAAAACCGTATTGTCCAGGTCTGCGAGCTGCTCCATCTCGGCATTCATAATGTATACGCCCTTCGCTTTGTCCTGATCGGTATTCTTATAAAAATTATTTACAGAGCGATATGAACGTTCAAGGTCGCGGGTAGCATCCAATGCGGTTTTGAGGTTTTTGTTGAGCAGGGTCTGGGCATTGTCGGCCTGCGTCTGGGCATTTTCGATGAGTGCGGCCACAGAATCTGAACTATTCAGCAGTTCAGTGACATGCTGCAGTCTTTTTTTCAGGGCAGCCCGTTCTTCTTTCTTGGTTTCTTCCGTAAGAAAGATTTTTTTGCGTGCCCGTTTTTCAGGATTTAGATTCTGGGCGCCTTCGATACTGGTTTCAACGATGGCAAAACCACCGAATTTAATCAGGGCGGCACTGCTTTGTTCCACCGAAGCAACGGTTGCTTTGTCTTTTTCGGAAAATGCGGTTTGGGACCGTTCTTTTTCTTCGCTTGCCATGGGAATGTTTTGAAGGATGATTAAGCGGTTTGTTCCATTTCGTTGATGAGGGCTTCGATGCAGGCCAGGTAGGCGGCTTTGGCTTCTTTGTTCTCAAGCATTGTTTTTAAAATCTTATTCGATTTCAATTGCTTGACAAACTTCTGCATGTCCTCACACTGATGGCTCAGTTCATTGAGGTAGGCGCTCTGCTTCGTAATGCCCTGTTTGCCGAAATTGCCGAGCGTCTCAAAATGAAGCTCTTCGGTTTTTGAAGATCCCTCCGGGGTTTCAAAATCAACTTCTTTCGTCGGTTTGAAAAAACCAAACACATCATTGATGCTCTTCAGGTCCGGGATGATCTGGGGCGACAGGGGCGCTTCGTCTGTCAGCTTTTCTATCAGCAGTGTTTTGTTCTGGGGAATTTCGGCAATGCCTTCATTGACTTCGATCTTCCGTTCCTGACCGCCTATGTCATAATTGAACATAAAAGAAAGTTTTACTGGTTATGGTAACTGTGTTTTTGCTTTGTTGATTCGTAAACTTAAACCTTGGGTAAGGTCCTGAATAATTATATCGCTTAACAACCATTTAAATAGATGAACGAACGTGCATGCCTATTCGATCTGCCAGTTCAGCACCGGCTGTTGATCGGCAGTCATGGATAGCGTTACGGTATTCCCTTTTACAAGATTTCCCCCGATGATCATCCTGGAAATCGGACGACGCAATTGGTTCCTGATCACGGATTTTATCTGGCGGGCACCATATTTTGGCGTAAATCCGGAAAGCGCGAGGAATTTTTTTGCGTCGGGACTGATCGTGAGGGTCACGCCCTGCTTATGCAGCGGATCGGTGAGACTCTTCAGGTGAATGTCGAAGATGCGCACGACGTTTTGTTCGGATATCGGTGCAAAAGGAACGATTTCGGTGAGTCGCGCCAGGAACTCCGGACGGAAATATGAGGTCATGGTTTCCATCATCTCATTGGTTGTCGGCACCTGACCACGGTTGAAGGTGGACGCAATCAGCTCGCTGCCGATATTGGACGTGAACAGAATGATCGCATTGGAGAAATCCCCTTCTTTTCCGAGACGGTCATGCAGCTTGCCTTCATCGAGGATCTGCAGAAAGGTGTCGAACACCGATGGATGCGCCTTTTCGATTTCATCGAACAGGACCACGGAATAGGGTTTCTCCCGGATCTTATTCACCAGCACACCGCCTTCTTCGTAGCCTACATAGCCCGGAGGCGCTCCGTATAAAAGGGCAGCGGAATGTTCCTCCTTGAATTCCGACATATCAAACCGGATCAGGTAGCTTTCATCATTAAAAAGATAATCGGCCAGCGATTTCGCCAATTCGGTTTTCCCTGTGCCGGTCGGCCCAAGCAAAAAGAAGGACGCGATCGGCTGCCCGGCTTTAATCAGCCCCGACCTGGATTCGAGGATCGCTTCAGACACCGCTTTGATCGCATGATCCTGACCAACCACTCTCTTCTTCAGCACTTCTTCCACGCTCAATAATTTTTCCCTTTCCTTGCCTTGGATCTTTCCTAGTGGAATGCCTGTTTTGTATGATATGATGGCAGCGATGTCTTCCCGAGTAACCGTTTCTCTTTTTATACCGGCAAAGCCCGATAGCTTTTGGATATTGGAATGAAGGTGCTCGCGCAATGAACCGCTGAGCTCAAGGTCAGCAACCGATGCATCGGCTCCTTCGTCGAGCTTGTTCAGCAGGATCGGGCTGATCTTGTCCTTCATCTCCTGCTGGCAGGATTTGAGCTCCAGCATCAGCATCTCTTCTTCCGGAAAAAATTCACGCACGGTTTTATCTAGCCTGCCCCGGATACTTTCCAGTTCCTTAAAAGAAGTGTCGTCCATCATCTTGATCGCGGCCATGGTACGATCCATGAGGTCTACCGCAGAGTCGGGCAGCCGTCTGTCTTTGCTGTACCGTTTGGCCATAATGGCCGACTCCAGCAGCGCGGCGGATTCCACTTTTAATCCGTGGTGCGTTTCATACAGCGGAACGATCTGCCGAAGCATGTTCACGGCACCGGGGATATCCGGTTCTTCCACCCGGACCACTTCGAAACGGCGGCTGAAGGCTTCGTCGGATTCTATATATTTCCGGTATTCTTCGTTTGTGGTTGCCCCGATCAGTGTCAGTTCGCCCCTGGCCAGTTCAGGTTTCAGGAGGTTCACCACACCGGTACCAATAGACCCTTTCGTATCCAGCAGGGAATGAATTTCATCAATGAACAAAATCGCCTTTTCATACTGCTTGATTTCCTTCAGGATATTTTTGATCCGGTCCTCGATCTCGCCTTTATAGGAAGCACCCGCGACCAAAGCGCCGGTGTCGAGTTCAAACAGCCGGGCATTCTTCAGATTGGCGGGAACTTTCCCAGCGACGATGAGCTGGGCAAATCCATCGATGAGAGCGGTTTTACCCACACCTGGTTCGCCGACGATAATCACATTCGGTTTGGTTCTCCGGCCAAGTACTTCGAGCACCATCCGGAGTTCTTTGTCCCTGCCGGTGATCGGATCGAGGTGACCCTCTTCGGCCAGCGCCGTTTTGTCCAGGCAAAATTTATACAGGGCATTGGTATTTGACTTTCCATCTGAACTGCTTTTTTTTACGTTGTCGGTGGTATCCGGATTGATGGTTTGTTTCATCAGGTATTCATCTACGACGAGATCCATCATCTCTTTTTGTGTCACCGGGAAAGTCTTCAGCTGGTCGGTGGTAAAAGCAACCCCGGGTTTGAGCAGCGAAATGAATACGCTGATCGCATCCGTGGTTTCGTGATTGAGCTGGATGGATACCAGGTCAGCAAGCTCCATCGTATGGGTAACCTGTGTATCCGCCGCAGGATTTTCAGGAATTTTCCCTGCTTTCGGATAATTTTCGATCCGGATCTCGGCCCATTCCCGCATAAAATGAAAGTCTTTCTGGATGGAACCGAGCCAGGAGGCAAGACCAACGTCGTTGTGCAGCATCGCCTGCAACAGGTGTGGCGTACCAAAACACTCATTGCGGTATTCTTTCGCCAGCGACCGGGCAATAGAGACGCCTCTTTTTACTTCTTCTGCGTAAGACATAACTTTATATCGATTTAGGTTAACTCATATTGGATAATTTCTTCAGTTCGGCATCGATCTGCTGTACCGACTTGTTGATTTTATCTTTGTCCGGAAAATTCGGGAGGGCTTTTTGGATCAGCAGTTTACAGGCGGAGAGAATGCCCCTTCTTTCAATCAGGTTTTTATTTTTTTCAGCAGCGGCATAGAGATCCTGGCTGGCCTCAAAAATGGTCTGGGCCTTTTTTGCATCGTTGAATCCGGCCAGCGGCTCTGCAGGTACGGGAACAACGGTACCGGCTTTTGCTTTCTGGCAGGCCGCAAGATCAGCCTGGCTTTGATCCAGTTCCTTTTGCAGTTCGTTCTCCTTGTCTTTGTTTGCACCCCCGCCGCCGCCGCCGGCTGGCGGAGCAGCAGCGGGTTTTGCGGCGAGCATTTTGCAGATTTCGAGTTGCTGGCCGCAGAGGTCCAGCTGTGATCTTACCTTGAGCAATTCCGAGGCGTCACCGCCTTTTTCCTCCAATGTCTTCTGTAAGGAGGTGATGGTGTTCCGATAGGCAACAACGGCATTGAAGACCGTGATATAGTTGTACGAATCTTTTCTTGAAACAACGGAGGTGAACAAGGCGCTGTCATTCTTGAGATTGACCAGCGCATCGCTGATATTTTTTTGATACTCCTGCAGGTTTCCCAGGAGACTTCCTTTTTCGATATCATTGGTACTGCTCAGATAGCGTTCATCGGTACGAATGATATTCCCAAGGTTCGCCGTCATGCCGGAGATCGTCTGCAGCAATTGCGTTTCCTCGGCTTCGGTTCCCTGAAAAGAAATAATCCTGTGTTTGAAGACAGCGGCCGGTGTGTTGAAGAGAAAATAAGCCGTCAGCAAAATAGCCAGGATC
>CAZZYD010000057.1:0-15931 GCA_964658175.1 uncultured Puia sp.
ACCGGGCGATCCCGAAGATGAACACAGCCGTTATATCGAAGCGCGCATCAAAGGCATCACAATTGGTTGTCTTTACCTGCCGAATGGCAATCCTGCGCCGGGACCAAAACTCGAATACAAACTCGCCTGGTTCAAGCGGCTCGCAAAACACGCAAAATCCCTGCTGGCGCTCGACACCCCGGTGGTGCTGACCGGCGACTTTAATGTGATGCCAACGGAACTCGACGTATACAAACCTGAAAAATGGGTGAATGATGCCCTGTTCCTTCCCGAAGTTCGTACGGCATTCAGGCAACTGGTGGACCAGGGCTGGACCGATGCCATGCGCAAATTATATCCGAATGAGGTCATTTATACATTCTGGGATTATTTCCGGAATGCCTATGGGCGGAACGCCGGATTGCGCATCGATCATTTCCTGCTGAGCCCGGGACTTGAAAAGAAACTGCAGGCGGCGGGTGTTGACCGCCAGGTGCGGGGATGGGAAAAAACGAGCGACCACGCACCTGTATGGATTGAATTAAAAAAATAACAAGCCATCAGATTTTAATAATTTTGTCGTTCGAATGAACCAGTCGACCAGTTTATCAGCCGGCATCGCAAAGCCCGTTACGCAGACAGTATTTCCGGTGTTGCTGATGATCAGCTTTTCCCATTTGCTGAATGATACCATCCAGTCACTCATTTCCTCGATCTATCCGCTGGTAAAACATTCCTACCACCTCAATTTCTCCCAGATCGGATTTATCACGCTCACTTTTCAACTGGCAGCCTCCCTTCTGCAACCGCTGGTGGGATTTTATACGGATAAAAAACCGCAGCCTTTTTCACTTGCCGTGAGTATGGGTTTTACTTTTTGCGGACTGGTCTCGCTTTCCTTCGCACCCTCTTATGCCATGGTGCTCGTGTCTGTGGCGCTGATCGGCATCGGCTCATCTGTTTTTCATCCGGAGGCCTCCAAAGTGGCCTATATGGCATCGGGTGGCCGGCGGGGCCTGGCGCAATCCATTTTCCAGGTGGGTGGCAACCTCGGCAGTTCGCTTGGGCCCCTGCTGGCTGCGCTGATCATCGTTACGCACGGTCAGCGGAGCATCGTATGGTTTTCTTTGCTCGCGCTGGCGGCCATGCTGGTACTGTCATTTGTCGGCAAATGGTATAAAGCAAACCTCCCCTATATTCTGCCAAAGAAAACGGTACAGTCCAATGGCATTCAGCTGCCGGCATCCAAAGTATTCTGGTCGATCCTGATTCTCCTGCTGCTGATCTTTTCCAAATATTTTTACCTGTCCTGCATGGTGAGTTACTTCACTTTTTACATGATTGAAAAATTTCATGTCACCGTACAGCAGTCCCAGCTTTATCTTTTTGCTTTTTTATTTGCCGTGGCCGCCGGCACGTTTATGGGTGGCCCGCTGGGAGACCGGTTCGGCCGTAAATATGTCATCTGGTTTTCGATCCTGGGTGTGGCGCCTTTCACCCTGCTGCTACCCTATGCCGGACAAACGGGTTCCATTGTGCTGGCGGTGCTGATCGGCGTGATCCTGGCTTCGGCATTTTCTGCCATACTCGTGTATGCGCAGGAATTGCTTCCGGGTAAAATCGGAATGATCTCCGGATTATTTTTTGGTTTTGCGTTTGGGATGGGTGGTCTCGGGTCGGCGCTGCTGGGCATCCTGGCGGACCGCACCAGCATTGACCATGTATTTAAACTATGCGGATTTCTGCCACTTCTGGGGGTTATCACCGCTTTTCTACCGAATATCCGGCAGCAGCCGATAAAAAGCTGATCAGGAATTCCGAAAATCCTTACCTTTCTCAGACAAAAACTTATTTTATGTTTGATGACATCCTCGCACTCGTAAAAGAACATATGGGCTCTACGCCCGGTGCAACTCCGGAACAGACTGATGCCATGCATCACGAAGTCGCCACCCATATCCATGATGAATTGCAGAATCAGACAACGGCACCGGCTGAAACCGGCAGCGGCATTCTCTCCCAGCTTGAAAACAGTCTCGGCGGCGGCAATGTGCTGACGGGCGCTGTAGCAGGCGGACTGATCAGCAGCCTCGCCGGAAAATTCGGTTTGCCGTCGGCCATCACCGGCGCGATTGCAGGTGCTTTGCCGGGACTGGTGCAAAAATTCATGCAGCATCAGAACGCACCGCAGACGGGCGCTCTGCCGGCTTAGATTTTCAAAAAAAAGTGCTGCTTCACTGCGGTCTTCCCTCGACGAAGCGCATCACTCCATCTTTGTAGTTCAGTCCGATCGGCAGCGACAGCTTGCCCATATCGACGGAATTTCCAAAGATGGATTTTATTTTCCCGATACCCGCGATATAGGATTTATGGATGCGTATAAATTGTGCGGCAGGCAGCAACTGCTCCATCTCGCCCATCGTCTGGTGTGTGATGATCACCTGATCGGCAGTATGTATTTTCAGGTAATCCTTCATACCCTCGATGTAGACGATGTCTGAAAACAGGATGCGGAGGAAACGACTGTTCGAGCGAATGAAAATATGGTCGCGGGAGGCGGGCCCCGGTGATGGCCGGAAAATTTCCCATTCGTTGATTTTGTCCACCGTTTTTGAAAACCTTTCATAAGAAATGGGTTTCAGCAGGTAGTCGATCACATTAAATTCATAGCTCTCCAGTGCATACTCGGGATAGGAGGTCGTGAATACGACCAGGGGCGGGTCTGCGAGGCTGCGGAGAAAATGAAGACCCGTCATCCCCGGCAATTGGATATCCAGAAAAATAAGATCGACATCATGCTGTTCCAGCGCCGCGCTGGCTTCCGGTGCATTGCGGTAACAGCCCAGCAATTGGAATTGTCCGGACTGTTCCAAATGACGCACGATCACGTCCTGGGCCAGTTTTTCATCCTCTATGATGATACATTTGATCAAGAAGCCATTTTTAGGATCAGCGAAACGGTAAAAGAATTGTTTTTCAAGATCACATCGAGTGTATGTGTATCGGGATAGAGCTGTTCGAGTCTTTCCTGCGCATTTTTCATCCTCAGGGAACTTTCTTTCCTGCCAAGGATTTCCACCTGGATGATATCGAGTGCGTGCGCGTCCGGATACAACAGGTCGAGCACCGCTTTACTGTTGGTCAATCCTTTGCCGAGTATTTTTTTTGCCTGGGATTCAATTTCCAGACTGGTATTGTTGATCACGGTCAGCCGCAGCTCGCCGGCGCGAACGGTCAGACTGATGTAGATAAAAGGTTTGGCGAAAGAATTATCGATCGCATGTTTGAATCCGTTTTCAATAAAGGAAATAAATAAAAATGGTTCAATCATGACGCCGGTCGTATCACCGTCAATCGAAAATCGGATATCTGCATCGTACCTGATTTTTTCGATCTCGATATAGTTCCGGATAAATTCGATCTCCCTGTCCAGCGGAATTTTATCTTCATTGCATTCGTAAATCAGGAATCGCATGATATCAGCGAGCCGGACCACCACTTCCGGTGTACGTTCCTTCTGCTGGAGGCTCATGGAATAAATGCTGTTCAGGGTATTGAAGAGAAAATGCGGATTCAGCTGTGTTCGGAAATATCGGATTTTATAATATTCCAGTTCCTTCCCAATGACCGCCAGTGTATGCTTCTCATCCAGCCGGCGACGAAACTGTGCGATGAAAACCGCAAAGAAAGTATTGAGTGCGACCCATGCCATTTCCCGTGCGATACTCCATCCGGAAAAAGCAAAATAATTTTTCCGGTTGTCCGGCACCCATCCATCCGTCCAGTTAAATAATAAAAAAACAAGTCCGAAGGCCATGAGGGCAAGGCCTGCAGTGCAGGCAATGAAAACAATATACTTCCTGCCGAAGAGAAAACGCGGAATCACCAGGCGCGAAAACAGCATGTACAGTGGAAGCGAAATCAGCGACGTGATCGCGAGGGCCAGCCAGACACGACCGTTGGCGGGAAAACTGCCCAGCCCGTTGAGCAATACGGGCAGCCCGGCAACGGCCGCCCAGCAAATGATTTCGGCCCTGTGGGTGCCGGGAACGATCCGGTCGTTGTCGTATTCCATGTCAAGCGATTTTTGTTACCCCAAAATTATCCTCCGGCCTGGGCCGCCAAAATTATTTCGACCAACCCATGCCCCGTGTCGATGTACAGGGATCTGTCCGTCTGACAAGGTCAGCAAAAAATCCCATTCCGGCACTTGTCGCAATCACCCCCGGAAAAGGTCCGGATTACACAGCGCCAACCGATTACGGGGTAATTATCTTTGACTCAGTTCATTGAATCAGGGAAGCCGCGACACCAGTTGTTCGGGGAGCAGTTTTAAAATCCGGTAGATGAATTTCCATTTCACCCCCGGTACGATGGAAAAAGAACTCCCGGCATCCACGATCGCGCGGGCGATAAAGGCCGGTTCCATCAGCAGGGATTCGGGGAGGTCGAGGCCGGCGGTCATCTTGCTCCGGATATATCCGGCCACGATGACGTTGACGATAATTTTCCGTGGCGCGAGGTACTGCCGCAGTCCCGCCAGATATTGGGTGAAGGCAGCCTTGCTGCTTCCATAAATAAAATTGCTTTTTCTCCCCCGTACACCGGAAAGAGAAGACAGCCCGACGATACGTTCGAGTGCCGCATTGGTTGGGTCCATCGCGATCCGGTTGAGGATGGATACAGCCCCGGCGTAATGCACGTTCATCATCCGGTAGCTGCCTTCCCAATCCACGAGCGCCACATCATTGTGCACCTGGAAACCGGCGGCGTATACAACGATGCTTGGTTTTGCGGGCAACGCGTCAAGAAAAGCGGCATGATCCGAAAAAGCGAGGGCATCGAAATACCGGATGTCGACCCCTTTGCTGATCTGGCGTTCACGAAGAAAGCTTTCGATGTCCGACGTGCTCCGGGATGCAGCGATCACATGGCACCCTTTTTCTAGGTATAACAGGATTGCCTGCTTGGCCACATCAGAATTGGCACCCAGGATCAATACCGTTTTGTTTTCGTGCAATGACATAGTGTGCGGGAATCAGGCAACGAAAATAACATAAACGGCCCGGGCTAAACATTTATATTCATTCATTAATAAAACGACAGGACATGGCAGCAGACAGACAAAGCATCACGGTAAGCACCACGGTGAACTTACCCGTTGCGACAGTATGGAATTCCTTTACAGCACCTGAACACATCGTTCACTGGAACAGCGCATCGGCTGACTGGCATACACCGCGTGCCACCAACGATTTGCGGGTGGGTGGAAAATTCACTTCGCGGATGGAAGCAAAAGACGGCAGTTTTGGATTTGATTTCGAGGGGATATATGATGACGTGAAAGAACATGCCCTCATCGCTTATTCCCTGGAAGACGGCCGCAAGGTGAAGATCGTATTCAGTCCTGCGGACAAGGGCACGCTGGTCACCGAAACTTTCGACGCGGAAACAGAAAATCCCGTGGAGATGCAAAAAGGCGGATGGCAGGCCATCCTGGATAATTTCAAGCAATACACGGAAAAAAATCTCTCCTGATCAGGCCAGGGACTGAAGGATATTTTCCAGCTGATGGCTATGGCGGCGGGTGTGGACGTTCAGAAAAGAAATCCATTCGAGGCGCGTCATCTCTCCCATGCCGGGCATATCAGCGCCTGCGCAGGTTTTTGACAGGTCGGCTGTGGCTGCCGTCGTCTGTATAGGGTCGAAAGCGTCCTGCAAGGAACGGAGCAGATCCAGTTTATTTTTTGCGTCGGCAGATGGTTCAATAAAATCCGGACCCTTCATCTTGATATCGAAATTGAGAAAGATATCTGCCAGCGGCTTCACTTTTTCAGCGGGATCACGTGTCGTTTCTTTCGCCGGCGCCTGCAGGGCCATTAATATAAACCCGGCAGATTTCAGGATGTGTTCGCCGACCTGGCCCGCCGTCCAGCCACCCATGGGCGGAACGACGTTGAGTTTTCCTCCGGGCACCTGCCCGATCTGCTGAAGAAATTGGGTCGTCACTTCCTGCAATTCGGCCGCGGTATTTTTTTCCATGAGATCTTTTATCAAAGGTATTGGAATCGGCAGGGCCGTCCCGGTGGGTAAACGACGAAGAAACGGGTGAAACGGGACAGGCCGAAGAGTTATGCCGTTGATTTACCCAATGCCAGGTATTGTTGATAGCGTTTGTTGTAGATCGCGGTTCTTGCCGGATCGGGGTGGTAGACTGCGTCGAAGCCCTGCCCCATCTGCTGCATCGCCGAAAAGATATCCGGATAAATGCCCGCCACGGTGCATGCAAACATGGCGGCACCCAGTGCAGCGGTTTGTTCGGAGCGGTTTACTTTGATCGGCATACCAATGACATCGGCCAGCATCTGCATAACGAAGGGTGATTTCCGGGCGATGCCTCCAATGCCGATCAGACCTTTGACCGGAACACCCTGTCCGATAAAACGTTCCACAATGGCCCGGGCGCCAAAGCAGGTAGCTTCCACGAGGGATCGGAATATTTTGGGGGCGCTGGATCCAAGTTGCAGACCGGTGATGCTGGCGGTTTTCGTCGGGTCGGCATCCGGTGTCCTTCTGCCATTGAACCAGTCCAGGCTCAGTTCCAGTTCTTCCGTCAGTGGCAGCACTTCCGCTTCTTTGGTCAATGCGGGAATGATTTTATCAATCTGCATCGCGAGTTGGTCGGCCGGCAGGCTCATTTGCAATGGCCAGGCCAGGACGTCCCGCAACCACGCATACACATCACCGAAAGCGGATTGCCCGGCTTCCATGCCGATCATACCAGGAATGATTGAACCGCTGACGAGTCCGCAGATGCCCGCAACAAATTTTCCTTCCATGTCTGCGGCAGGTGCCACCAGCATATCGCAGGTAGATGTTCCCATTACCTTACTCAGGTAGTAAGGTTCGATTTGTCCGCCGACCGCACCCATATGCGCATCGATGGCGCCGGTTCCGATCAACACATCCGCGGGCAGTCCCCATTTTTCGGACCAGGCTGCAGCGATCGTTCCGGCCGCCTGGTCGGCCGTATGGGTTTTCGGGGAAATGACCTTCGCGAAAGGAATGAGTAAGGGATCGATGGCTTCAAAAAAATCAGCCGGCGGAAATCCATCCCATTCTTTTGCCCAGAGACCCTTGTGACCAGCAGCACAGACACTTCTTTTCAATTCGGCGACCTCCTGACCACCCGTCAGTAAAAAAGGGATCCAGTCACAGTGCTCGACAAAAGAAACGCCTTGTTTTCGAACTGCTTCATTTTTCCGGAGCACATGAAGGAGTTTAGCCCAGTACCATTCGGAGGAATAGATGCCGCCGCAATATTTGAGGTAATCGGTCGGAAAGGATTTGGCTTTTTGATTGATCAGCTCCGCTTCAGCGATCGAGCTGTGGTCTTTCCACAACAGCACCATGGCATCGGGATCATTTTCAAAATCCGGATGGAGGGACAGGGGTATGCCGCGTTGATCCACCATCAGCGGCGACGACCCGGTGGATGCCACGGAAATCGCCCGGATATTTTTTCTTACGCGATCGCCCGCCTGCTGCAGGCAATCCAACATGGTTTTCTCCATGCCCTCGATGTGATCCAGCGGGTGTTGCCGGAACTGGTATTCGGACGGATTGCAATACAAGCCGGCTTTCCAGCGCGGGTATGCATAAACAGATGCTGCCACCGTGGCGCCATCGGCGCTGTCGGCGATGATGGTTCTCACCGAATCAGTTCCAAAATCCATTCCGACACAATAGGCATTCGGCATCAGGCAATTTTTTTATTTGTTCGGAATGCATAATAGGCGATGAAAGCAAAACAGGTCATGGGAATTAAAAATGCGATGGACATGCCGTAGTGGTCGGCGACAAGCCCCATGAGCGGCGGACAAAAAGCACCGCCAGCAACCGCCATCACGAGAAAGGAAGAAGCTTTTTTTGTGAGCGGCCCCAGCCCACGGATCCCCAGGGCAAAAATGGTGGGGAACATCAGCGACATAAAAAAATAGGTGGAGAACAAGGCTACCACCGACGGCCAGCCCAAACGCAAGACAACGATGAACGATAAAATGGTATTGATGACGGCATAGGCAGCGAGCAGTCGTTGCGGCGAAACGAATTTCATAAAGTAAGAGCCGCTGAGCCGTCCGATCCAGAAACAACCGCCGCCACAGAATGCCAGCACGAGGGAGGCTGCCTGCTCCGGATTTTTCGGCATGAAGACAGAGCCGAATTGACCTGCATGCTCCATCACGGCGGCCACACTCTTTTGCACCCCGGCGACGGTTTCAGTGACGTAGTTGATAAAAAATGAATTGAATCCTGTTTGTGCGGCCACGTACAGAAACTGGGCGATCACGGCGAGGATGAATAACGGATGTTTCAATAATTCCCGGGTGGGGGCTGATTCAGCGATCTTTTCGTCATTGTCTTCTCTGATCACGGGCAAATCGGTAAAACGGAAAATCACGGCCATAAAAATCACGATGGTGCCGATCGCGAGGTATGGCGTGGTGATCGAGTGGCCGCCAAAAATAAACAGGCCGCCCAGGAGCGGACCAAGGATCCAGGCTATTCCGTTAAACGACTGTGCAATGTTGATGCGCCGCGCTGCGCCTTCCGGCGGCCCGAGTACGGTGGTATACGGATTGGCGGCCGTTTCAAGGCAGGAGAGTCCGCAGGCGATTACAAACAGGGAGCCGAGAAATGGCAGGTAGGCGCCATACTGCGCGGCAGGATAAAACAGGAAGGCGCCAGCGGCAAAGAGCCCCAGTCCGAGAATGATCCCGGATTTATATCCGTACCGTTTCATAAAAACGCCGGCAGGATAGGACATGGCGAGGTAACCGATGTACAGGGAGAACTGTACAAAACCACTTTGCGCTTTGCTGATATGCAGCGTAGTTTGAAAATGCTTGTCGAGCACATCCAGGAGACCATGCGCGAGCCCCCAGAGCAGGAAGAGCGTGGTAATTAAAATGAATGGCCGGAGGTAGGTTTTGCCGGGGGCCGCGTAAAGAAGTCCTTTGGATGACTGCATATTATTTATAAAGTGGACCGTAATTTTTACAGGCCGCGTGATCGGAGTCAAAAAATCCCCAGGCGGTCGGCCGGAAGATGTCTTCGTCGGGGATATTATGCATATTCACCGGAATGCGCAGCATCGCGGCCAGGGTGATCAATTGTGCTCCATTATGTCCGTAACTGATTGCGCCATGGTTGGCACCCCAGTTGGCCATCACGGTATAGACATCCTTGAATTTGCCTTCACCGGTGGTGCGGGGCACAAACCAGGTGGTGGGCCAGGTTTTATCGGTGCGGTCGTCGAGCGTTTTGTGCACTGTATCCGGCAGGTCGATCGTAACGCCTTCTGCTATCTGCAGTACCGGCCCGATGCCGCTGACGAGGTTCAGGCGGCACATGGTAACGGGCATGCCTCCACGCGAAACGAATTTGGATGAATAACCGCCGCCGCGGAAATAACCGTTATTGGCAGGATACCAGACGGTCGCCGCCAGACAATCCTCCACTTCTTTCTCGCTGATATCCCAGAATGGTTTCATAGCTGGTTTTCCGTTTATTTCCTGTCGCCCGCTGCCGTCGAGCGTGGCGGATCCTGAATTGATCAGGTGGATAAAGCCATTGGCAGCGGCGCCGCCGGGCTTCCATCCCGAAACGCGCGCCACGGCATCCGGACTCCAGTAGGTACGCACATCAGCAAAGATCTGCGCGGTATTGGTCAGCAGGTAACCCAGCAGCATGCTCAGTCCGTTGAGGCTGTCATTTTCAGTGGCAACGATATACGGCGCGCGGATGCCATTCCAGTCGAAACTGGAATTGAGGATCGCCTCGGCAAAATCTCCATTGGGTAAAAAATCCGTCCACTGCCGCTGGCCCTGAAATCCGCTCAGGATCGCATGATGGCCAAAGGATTCTTCTCCGAATCCCATTTTTTTGAGCGCTGGGTTTCCGGTCATTAGATCGCGGATGATGATGGTCATCTTCACCACAAAGGCCCAGTCTTTATCTTTCTGTTCGCGGCTGCTTTTCTTGTCGTTGAAGTCCTCCCCTTCCGGGCAATGCGCTTTGGTCCAGGCGAGCGCCTTTTCAAATTCAGCAGAGTCGAAAATATTTTTTTCAATCCGGCGGATCAGTTCCGTGGAATCCACAAATTCATTGCGCATCCCGAACCAGGATTGAAAAAGTCCGGGATTCACCATCGATCCGGCGATGCCCATGGACACGCCACCGATGCTGAGATAACTCTTACCGCGCAACATCGCGACGGCCAGTCCACCGCGGGCGAATGACAATAATTTTTCCGTCACATCGGCGGGAATGGTAGCATCTCCGAGATCCTGCACATCCCTTCCATAAATACCAAAAGCCGGCAATCCCATCTGGTTATGTCCGGATAAAGTGGCGGCGAGATAAACAGCACCGGGACGCTCCGTACCATTGAAACCCCAGATCGCTGTAGGCCACGCGGGATTCATTTCCATGGTTTCAGAACCATAAGCCCAGCACGGAGTTACCGAAAGGGTGAGGCCGACGCGGTTGGATTCGAATTTCTGCCGGCACTGGTCGGCTTCCGCCACTCCGCCGATACAGGAGTCAGCGATCACGCAAACAATCTTCGACCCATCGGGATACCGCAGCGTGGATTCATACAGCGAAGCCACCGACTTCGCCATTTGCATGGTAGTCGCTTCCAACGATTCACGTACACCGCCGAGGCGGCCATCTATAATCGGCCGGATGCCGATGGCTGGATAAGAATTCATAATGCTTTTTTGATTTGTTCGAGCGAAACGCCCAGTGTTTTCATGGCGATGGACTCCAGGGCATGGTCTGAACCGGTGAAATGAAAAACCGCATGCCGGTGGGTCATCGACGCACCCGGAGCTAAAAATGCGGCGGGCGCCACGGATTCCAATTCATAAAATGGCCCCATCTGCGAACCGTTGGCCAGCGGACCGTCGTTGTAGGCATTGATGGCATCGCCACTGAAAGGCGGCTTGAGGGTATTCCACTCCTGGTTGAGGTATTGCCCGCCGGCATCGATGTCGAAGCGGGTGATGGTCAGTATTTTTTTTGCCGCATCAAAACTGCCGGCCATGTTTTTTGCGCGGAGGGGATGAATGCCCAACTTGCCGCGGCTTTTTCCATCGGCCTTAAAATAAAGCACCTGGTCAATGTATCGGATTCGGTTGCTGTCAATCTCGCCGAAATAGTCGGTGGTGGCCGGCTTACCACCCGTTCCCTGGTAGGGAATGACGATCGTCGTCTCCGGCGAAGGCCGGAACATATCCAGCATCCAGATACAGGGCATCCCCGTCTCAGCCGTCCAGGCGGACGTGCCGCGATTGGATAAAATATTCTCCGTGGCATATCCGACGGCCTTTACCGAATCGCCCATTGAAATGCCGAGCATCGTTTGTATACTATCGGTGGGCAGTATGCGTATTTTTCTTTTCAGGCCGATGGATAAATGGGTTCCCTGATAATTGATCAGGTCCATGTCTTTCTCGAGCGCGACAAAGCTGCTGTCCTGGGACCGCAGCTGCCAGGGCTCGCTGTCAAAAGCCGCGGGTGTTTTCCAGTTATCGAAAACCATTTTTGAACCAGGTGCGAAGAACAGGGAAAATCTGCCGCCTTCGGGACCGAGCCAGATCCGGTTTTCGCCGCCATACGCATTCATGTGTGCATCTGCGGGACCGTCAAACGCTTTATAATTTACCCAGCCAAAACTCTGTCCGCCGTCACCATCCGCCGTAGAGGTAAAAACTTTGGCCTGGTACTTTGCTGAAACGATCAGCGCTGCATTCCCTGAGCGCAGGATCAGTACCGAATCATGTTTCTTAAGAAAGTGGGCGTCGTAGCCGAAAGTTCCCTGTGGATAATCCATCACCGGAGATTTTTGATGGTTACAGGATGTGGTAAGGACCGCAATAAATATGCATCCGCAATAAAAGAATTTGTTCATATCGCAACCTGCTCCCATCCGTTCGCAGCGGATAAAAGCATTTCAAGATAATGAATCTATTTTAATGCAGGCAATAAAGAAGAACGTAAATTATCCCTTTAACCAAACCATGCATATTCCGATTCTTCAGTTCCTGGTATTTCTGGTAATCGGTGTCGGACTGATTTTTTTTCTATCCATCCGGTTCCGGATACCGGCGTTTTATTCTTTGCTGCTGGCCTGTCTGCTGGTCGGCTTCGGATTGGAAATGCCGGCTGCCGGCATCATCCAGTCGATGAAGGACGGCTTTGGCGCCATCATGAAATCACTTGGATTTATCATCGTCCTTGGTACGGCGCTGGGCGTGCTCATGGAAAAAACAGGGAGCAGCCAGGTGATGGCCGGTTTTATTCTGCGGCTGGTCGGTGAAAAAAATGCCGCATTAGGGATCAGCATCACCGGCTTTATCGTAGGGCTGCCCGTTTTTTGCGACTCAGGGTATATTGTGCTGAGCGGACTCAACCAGTCGCTCTCGCGAAGATCCCATACACCGATTGTTATCACCAGCGTTTCGCTGGCCACGGCCTTGCTCTCCGTCCACTGCCTGATCCCGCCACATCCCGGCGCTGCCGCTGCGGCTGCCACCATTGGGGTGGATTATGGGAAGCTGATGCTGACGGGGATTTGCATCGCGGTACCCGCCATGCTCAGCGGCTATGGCTGGGCACGCTGGGCCGGAAAAAAATTTCCGGCAGTAGCCGGCGGTGAGGAGGCAGCCGTTGTTGAAGAAAAATATTACCCGTCGGTATTCCGTTCTTTTTTGCCCGTGCTGGTTCCCATCATGCTCATTGCAGTAAAGTCATTGCTGGCATTGCAGGCCATCAATACCGGCGTATTGCCATCTTTATTTTCCATGCTCGGTGACCCGGTGATCGCGCTGCTCGCAGGCGTGCTGATCGCGTTTTCGAATGGCCACGGCTGGAAAAAAGAAGTCGTGAGCGCGGTACTCGGCGAGGCAACGGAAAAAGCCGGATCCATCCTCGTGATCATCGGCGCCGGCGGTGCTTTTGGCGCCGTACTGGCCGCCGGAAAAATCGGCGAACAGGTCAGTCATGTTTTTCCGCTGGCCGCCATGGGACTGCTCTTTCCATTTTTACTGACTTCCATTCTCAAGACCGCCCAGGGCTCTTCGACCGTAGCCATCATCACCGCTTCGTCGATCGTATTTCCGCTCCTGCCGGCTTTGGGATTGTCCGGCGACAACGGCCGGCTGCTCTGTGTGCTTTCGATGGGTGCCGGTTCCATGCTTGTGTCGCAGGCGAACGACGCCTATTTTTGGGTGATTGCCAAATTTTCCGGCCTGGAGATAAAGCCCATGCTGCGGGTGTATACGGTCGCCACCGCCATTATGGGGATCGTGAGTTTTATGCTCGTCTGTCTTTTATCTTTACTCCTTTCCAAGTGATGCACATCCTCCTTTCACCAAACGCGTTTAAACATAGTCTCTCCGCCACCGATGCCGCCGAAGCGATCCGCCGCGGACTGACGGACAGCGGACTTCCCTGCAGCATCGAATGTTTTCCCATCGGCGACGGCGGTGATGGAACCGGCGACCTCCTCATCCGGAGAATGCAGGGAAAAATCCGGGAGACAGTAGCCCATGATCCCCTGAACAGAAAAATAAAAGCCGGCATCGGCCTGATCGATGAAGGCAAAACGGCGGTGATTGAAATGGCGGATATCTCCGGGCTCAGGCTTTTAGCTCCCGGTGAAGCAGACCCGCTGCGCGCAAATTCTTTCGGCACGGGAGAACTGATTCGTTTCGCCCTCGATCAGTCGGTCAGCAAAATAATACTCTGCATTGGTGGCAGCGCCACGGTAGATGGCGGCAGCGGCCTTTTGCGTGGACTTGGCGCCCGATTCCTGGATGCCCGGCAATCGGAACTGACAGAACTGCCGGCCCAGCTCAGCAGGCTGGATTCAATTGATCTGCACGGTCTCGATGCGCGCGTATTCAACACTGAATTTACCGTGCTTTGTGATGTCGATAATCCGCTGACAGGTGTGGACGGAGCAGCCCCTGTGTTTGGCCCGCAAAAAGGGGCGACACCGGAAATGGTCGAAGAATTGGAATCGTTGCTCGAAATAATGGCGGCGACCGTGCAACGGCAAACCGGCATCGATATGCGAAGCCTGCGACATGGCGGCGCGGCAGGTGGTGTTGCGGCCGCCCTGGCAGTATTTTTGAACGCAAGGCTTGTCCCGGGGATCGATGAGTTTCTTGATCTCACGGGTTTTGACCAATCCCTGTCGCTGGCCGATCTGCTGATCACCGGAGAAGGCAGTATCGACAAACAGACGCTCGACGGAAAAGGACCGTTTGGCGTGGCCCGGCGGGCGAAGCGGCGGAAGCTGCCCGTGATCGGCGTTGCCGGAAAGATTCCAACGGAACCGGACAGGGATCTGTCAGGCTATTTTAATGTACTGCTGGCGATCGGACATGGGCCGGAAACGGTGGCCGAGGCCTTACGGCATACGGCAGAAAACCTTCGATATGCCGGTGAACAGATCGGACATTTGTTGATGATTCCGGGTTATACGCAGCAGGCCAAATAAATGAAGACTATTCTCCGATTGCTTTAGCTTTGGTTTTGAATTTTTTGATCAATAAAATTTCTCCATGGACACGAACAGACTTTCGCCCACGATCATGCGGGCGCTGAATGAACAAATGACCAATGAAGCGCACAACGCTCAGATCTATCTTTCCTATGCCGCCTGGGCCAGCGACCGCGGCTATGATGGCATCGCCAACTTCCTCTTTCGCCATGAAAATGAAGAAAGGAATCACATGATGAAATTCCTGGAATATATTCTCAAACGCGGCGGCAAGGTAACGGTCACGGCCATCCCCGATCCCGGACCCGATCCTTCCAGCGTCAATGACTGTTTCGAAAAAGTGTACAAATCAGAGGTCGAGAATACCAGCAAGATTTACAAAATCGTCGAAATGAGCATGGCCGAAAAAGACTGGGCCACCTGGAATTTCATGCAATGGTTTGTAAAAGAACAAACAGAAGAGGAAACCCTGGCGATCGATCTGGTGGACAAGATCAGGATTGCCGGTGGTGAAAATGCCAGCGACAGCGTATTGTATTCGCTGAACCGCGACCTCGCCAGCACGCCCGACGAAGCCGTACTCGCCCAGGATGTGACCGTTGACAATCCCTGACGATCAGTTCGTCATGCGTTTATATTTTTCAACGATATAGTGATCGATATGGTGCGCTTCATCTTTTTCTATCCCGTGCTGGATCAGGGTATCGCCGGAGAATGACATCACGAAATGGTATTGCGTGTTTTCAAATGAACGGTCATTGAAATACTCCAGGTGTTCGGTATAGTTGCTGTCGACGAGTTCATATTTACCACCACCGCCGTAGCTGACCCGGGTGGCTGAATCCTTGCCCTGCTGCAGGTCGTGGTTGAAAAAAGCGAAATGATCCCCGTTGATGATCTTGATAAAGGATGTTTTGGGATTGAAAGTGGAATACGTGCTGTCGTGCACGGTAGCTGTAGCAGATACCAGTTGCCAGGTGCCTATAATCGGGCTGACAGGTTTTGCCGGCGCACAGGAAAATATGGACGTAAGCAACAGGCCGGCGAAGAGAATAGAGATGCGGGACATGGGTTGTGTGGGTTTTTGTTTCGACGAAAATAATGGAATTTTGTGTCGCATCGCGATGGCACGCCAAGAAAAACTCCCTGCATGAAGGATGATTTTAAGACCTCTTTCAAAAAAGATTTCAAAAAGAACCGCTGGCTGATCCTGGCCGTCCTCGCCGGATCGGTGGTCCTGCTGATCCGCACCGGCTGGCAGCAACATCAGCTCACCACGACATTCGAGCAGGCCTGCGAAGCAGAAATGGGTATGGATATCCGCGGAGTCGTGACGAAAGCTTCCTTCGACAACAGCCAGCCATCGCAGTTCCATAT
>CAZZYD010000058.1:0-15637 GCA_964658175.1 uncultured Puia sp.
TGTCTCTGCAGAAAATGTTCCGTCGTTTCAGGGCGTGTCATCGTTCGTTATTTCCTGGTGAAAGTGTAAGGATCGTATTCCACAAAATCATTTTCCTTGATGGAAACGCTGAGGGCATTTTGATCGCCGACAACGAATTTCATAGGGAAAATGCCGTATTCGATATTGTCGTATTGAAGAAGCCATTCGCCGTTGTCCATATATTCCGCGGTGGCGGATAAATGATTATGCCCGTTAAAATGCAAAATCAGTTTTTGATTTTTTACCGCGATGTCCATCGAACCATACAGCGGATTGGTATAATGACCGGCGTACGAAACGATCGGAGCCGGGGGCTTGTTGTTTTTCAGTCTTCCTTTCCAAACACTGATCTCTGCCATGGATTTTTCTTCTCCCTTCCTGAACCGCGCGAGTGATTGCTGGCTGCGGTTTACGTATGGAACACCGAGGTAATGGTCGAGGATCTGATAGCGGAGCGCTTCAAAAAATCCCTGGTTGTCGTTGTTGGTCAGGATAGCAATGCCCAGTTTTTCTTCCGGCACAAAACAGACATTACTGACCATGCCACCGGCCCCGCCGGTATGCCAGAAAATCTGCCGACCATTGTAATCCGCGTTCAGCAGACCGAGTCCATACCCCACGATATGGTTGGGCAGGTAGCCTGATTTTCTGCTGCTCACGATGGTATTGATATCCCTTGTTTTCTGCAGGATGGCGAAGGGCATAATCCGGATGCCGTTATACCGTCCGCTGTCCAGTTGAAAAGCCAGCCAGTGGGATAAATCAGAAACACTACTGACGATACTAGCTGCAGGGCCCAGATTATCCCATTCGTCATAGGGTACGCGCTGAATGGTATTGGTAAAACTGGTGGTATAGGGTCTCGACACATTTTTCCGCTCACCGATACCAATGGAGGTTGTGTAGGTATTGGTCATCTGCAGCGGGGTCAGGATGCTGTCCTGCACATAGACTTCCCAGGGCTTGCCGGTCACTTCCGGAATCACCTGTCCGGCCGTAAGAAAACAACTGTTGCAATAACCATAGGATTGCCTGTAACCCGCAATCGGTTTCAGCAGCCGCATCTTCTGCATGATTTCCCTGCGGGAAAGATTGCCATTGTAGAAAGTGAAATCGCCCTGGAATGTTTTGGTGCCGATCCGGTGACTCAGCATATCCCGGATGCTGACGGAAGCCGTGGTTGCAGGATCATAGAGGGCGAAATCGGGAAAATATTTGGTGATTTTGTCGTCGATGGAAAGTTTGCCGTCGAATTCAAGTTGCGAAAGAGAGGTAGCCGTAAACAATTTGGTATTGCTCGCGATCATGAAAAGGGTATTCTCATCCACGGGCGCTTTGGTTTCGATGTCGCGGACACCGTATCCTTTTTGCAGGATGATCTGACCATCCTTCACGATCACCATCGCGAGACCGGGCAGGTTCCAGTCAGCCAGGCCGCTTTTGATATAGCTGTCAAGGCTGTCGGTAAAACCGGATTGGGCCCGGGATGATGGTGTGAGAATCAAAAAAAAGACCAGACAGAGCAATGTGGTGCGCATGAACATCGAAATTTGGCTGGAAATATACGGATAAATCCAGTTGGGGGCGGTCAAACCATCCCGCGATACCACGCGCCCGTACTGTCAATCTTTTTCCGCTTTGTAGCTCAATACCGTTTTGCCGCCCGGATACAGTTTTGCCTGGATAGGGGTAAATTTTTGTATACTGTCAAGGGAATTAAAAATAGTCATCCCCTTCCCCATGGCCGTTGGATTTATGATCAGGTGATATTCATCAATGAGCCCGTCCTTTATAAGGGATGTCACAAACCCTGCACCGCCAAAAACCAGGATGTCTTTACCGTTTTGTTTTTTTAATGCCGCAATTTCTTCTTTCAGATTTCCTTTTGCCAGCGTGGTGTTGATCCAGCTTGATTTATCCAGTGTTTTGGTAAAAACAATTTTTGGAAGGTCCGCTATTTTCTTTGCAAACGGGTGATCGGGATTTGTTTCCGCAGTATCCGCCCAATGTTTTATAAAGCCGTCTGCCAGTTTCCTGCCCATTAACAGGGTGTCCGAGTCATCCAGCAGGGAACTGAGAAAACCTGTAAACTCGGCGTCAGGATTCCATGTCATCCAGTCGTTTTCGCCATTCGGTCCGGCAACATATCCGTTGATGGTCATCTGCATTTGCAATTTTACTTTTCTCATGATGTTTTATTTATTTGTTGTTTTGTATCCGCTGTTTGTTTCTTTTTTCTTTTTATAGAAGCTCGATCACCCAATCAGTTCAAAAATCCATCCAGATACCCTAAAATTGTTTTCGTCTGCCTCATCAGACTGACATGCCCCTGCGATGGCACAATGGCCAAATGCGATTTCGGCATCGGTGCCATATCTGCCGACACCCCACCCCCCAGCAGTTTATAGGTCTTCATCAGTTCAATTTTGTCCAGGCCATCATTGTCGCCGGAAATGATTAATACGGGAGAAGTGATTTTCGCGATATTGCTGTCACCCATGTCGAATGGCTGTCCGACAAATACCAGCATCTGTGCGATGAATTTGGGCCATTTTGTCTTGTCGGGGGCGATGGCATCATAGCCCGCTTTCATTGGGCTGTTGTCAAACATTTCAGGCTTCATTCCTTTAAAAGCCTGCGCGATTTCGGGCACCCAGCCGGTACTTTTATACGTGGCGGAAATAATCACCAGTTTTTTAACGCGTGTTGGATTTTGTATGGTAAACTGGTATGCCACGGATCCACCCATGCTATAGCCAACGATATCGGCACTGTCAACTTTCAGGAAATTCATAACCCCTTCCACATCGCTTGCCAGCGTCGGGAGTTCCAATTTTCTGTCGGAGTAGGCCGTGTGTCCGTGTCCCTGCATTTCAATGGCAATCACTTTCCTGGTTTTTGACAATTCGGCGATGATTGGTGCCCAGTTTCCTTCAATGGTCATAAAAGCACCATGGAGTAAAACGATTGGCCTGCCATTTCCATACACTTCGTAATATACTTTAATGCCATTCACAGGTGCGTAGCCGCTGTTGTCGGGTTTGCGCTGTGCGATCGACTGGCATACAAACAAAAAAATCAATGCAATGGTCATTGCCGCTTTGGTGCCACTCGTTACGCTGAACATGCTTTTCATAAAAAAAATTTTACCGTTTGTGTGATCTGATTGACTAGACAAAGATCGAGGGCATTTCAGGATTGAACGCTGTGTAAAAACGACAAGTTCAGGGGTGGATCGCGACAAAATAAATCCGAAGCCAGGATTTACCGGTTTCCCTGAGCTAATGGTTAGATGCCTCCTGGGGATTACGCATCAAAAGATGAAATCCTGAGCGTTGAAGAATCTTCGCTTGGAGTATTTTTGACAGCAATCAGTTCCTTTAGTGAAGTGCTATGAGCAGGTTGGCGCGGGTAATGAATGAGAGCATGATTTGTCCCAGCCCAACTGCGGACTAAAATAAGTCATATTTGGAATGAAAAAGCCTGCAAATCAACGTGTTGCAGGCTTCGTCCAATCTGTTTTATCTAATAAAGCGATATTCAGCGGAGAGAGAGGGATTCGAACCCCCGGAAGTGTAACCTTCAACGGTTTTCAAGACCGCCGCATTAGACCGCTCTGCCATCTCTCCGGGAGCAAAATTAGGGTTTGAAAGGAATATTCAAAATATAATATGCTGGAAGACAGGAAGTAATTTAGAGCCTGGCATGAAGAAATTCCTTGAAGCCCAGCTACACGTGTTTGACTCTGCACTCCGGGAAATAAAATCCGGTCGCAAAAGCAGTCATTGGATGTGGTTTATCTTTCCCCAACTGACCGGATTAGGGATGAGTGAAACATCCAAATATTACGGACTGAAAAATCTTGCGGAAGCGCAAGAATATCTGAGTCATCCCCTATTGGGGCAAAGACTGCTGGAAATATCACGCGCGTTGTTGGAATTGTGCGGGAACGATGCAACGCAAATTTTCGGCAATCCGGATGACTTGAAATTGAAGTCTTCCATGACATTATTTGCCGCCACACAGGATGCTGATCCGGTATTTCTTCAAGTGATTCACAAATTCTTCAAGGGTGAAAGGGATGAGAGGACGATCCGGTTGCTTAACCAGAGATGATCGAAGAAAAAATTACGTAGCGTGTAAATTGGGGTATTGTTAAGACAACACCCGTTCCGCATTCAAATAGGAAATTTTACTTTTCCCCTCAACCGACAAATGTAAATTTTCCAGAAAACCCCTCCCCTCTTCATTTTTGCTGAACGGATAATCGACAGAAAATAAAATATTGTCAATACCGAATGTGTCAATGGCCACCTGCAAAGGAGGTTGTGTAAAAATGCCACTGGTCGTAATAAATACCTGATCTCTCAGTGTCTGTTTCACCGACCGCTTGTTGATGCCAATGCTGCCGACTTTAAACAAGCTGTCGTTCCGTTCCATCATCGTGGGGAGCATTTCTCCCATGTGACCGATGATTATTTTCAGTTTTGGGTATTTGTCGAAACTGCCGGAATAGATCAGCCGGAGTATATGAAGCGCCGTTTCTGAATGCCAGCCCCAGCCCGCGACGCCCAATGCCTGTCCGGCGTTATTTGGTAAATCGCTGTAATACGCATCAGCCACGGATTTCGGAGGAAGTCCAGGATGCAGATAGATCGGCACGCCCAGGGCTTCTGCCTCGGTGAGCAGCGGTTGAAAAACTGCATTGTCCAGAAAGAGGTCGTTTGTAAGCCCGTTGATCAGCGCGCCTTTGAAGCCAAATGTTTTTACCGTACGGTGCAGTTCTGACGCCGCGGCCGTCGGATTTGTCAGCGGCAGATGGGCAAAAGCGCCAAAACGGTTGGGATAAGGCTTTATCCTTTCGGCCAGGCTGTCGTTGTACCGGGATGCGAAAGCCGGCCCTTTGTCCGGATCCAGCAAATCGGCGCCTGCACCCACCACCGATAAAATCTGCAGGCTGATCCCGTTGTCATCCATTGACTTTAGCCTGCGATCTCCGATATCTTCGAGCAGCGGCATCAGTTTTTCGATCATCGGGGACTGGCTACCCGACTTGGCCGCTTTTATATCGGTTGGGATTTCGGCTACGAATTCAGGGAAAATAATATGTTCCTCCAGGGCAATTGTGCGCATACCATTATTTTTTACCAGTTATTGGCTGATTCATGTCCACGGACGATGATATTGTAAAAATCATACCGGAAGGTTGTTGCCTGGCCTGTCAGGCATTAGGTCCGGCCAGGTTATCCACGTAATGGTTAATGCCTACTACTTGCAATAGTTTGCACGTATCTCTTTGTAATATGTGAATCATGTAACTAATTAGCATAACAATATAACAAATACCTCATGAAAATGACGCATTTTCGGGCATGGACCTCACTGAAAAAATACACCTGGATGAAATCGGCATTGACACGTCCAATGCCAGCATCGAAAAGGCTAAAACACACATCATCGTTGAGATCATAGAATACGTGCCAAACTCGGTCGTCACCAAAACAATCATCAAAAAATCAACGGGTAATGTCAGCGTCATGTCGTTCGACAGTGGCGAGGGACTTACGGAAAAAACATCTCCTTTCGACACCTACGCGCAGATCATTGAAGGAAAGGCTGAGATCGTGATCAACAAAATTTCGCACATGGTTCATACGGGCCAGGGAATTGTAATACCAGCCCACGAATCCAATTACATAACACCTGATGGACGGTTTAAAATGATTCTTACCATCATCAGGAACGGACATGAATAAATTTAAGTTATGACTGCGCAACAAGTGCTGCCGACAAACGGCGTTAAAAAAACGGGATATGGAAAAGAATACGCGGTAAAACCTCTTATTGACACGATTGTCAATGGATTTTTTACGGTTGATAAAAAATGGACAGTGCAATATTGGAATGCTGCTGCAGAAAAAATATTGAATGTCAGGTCGGAAGAGATTGTTGGTAAAAATATTCTGGAAATATTCGCTGATATTATCCCAATCGAATTTTACGCCATTTACCATAAAGCATTTGAACATAATTTGCCGATTCATTTTGAAGAGTATTGGGGAGAGATGGGTGCCTGGTTCGATGTCATTACTTATTATTGCGATGATACACTGTCCGTCTCTTTTAAAAGCAGTAACAAATCCACAGACCCCCATCAGCCGTCCAGTCTCGAGCAGCAACTTCAGATAAAAACAGGATTATACAAATTCATTACCGAAGTAACCAACGATTGCCTTTGGGAATGGGACCTCATGTCAAAAGAGATTTTTTGGATAGATGGCGGCCATAAACGAATGTTTGGCTACCCGGTTGAAAATGCGCTAATTCCACAGAGTTTTTGGGAAGCCCAAATTCATCCGGAAGACAAAAATCGCATATTGGAAAAAATCGATCATATTCTCCGGGATAATTCGACCGGTTCCTGGGAGGAAGAATATCGGTTTAGAAAGGCCAACGGTACCTATGCATGGGTACACGACAGGGGACTGATCATCTATGAAAAAAATGAAAAATGCAGAATGATCGGTGCTTCGCAGGACATCACAGAAAGAGTCGTGTTAAGGGAAAAATTGATGGTGGAAAGACTGGAAAATGAGCGGATGATTGAAAAGCTGCTGATTAAAACCCAGGAGAAGGAGCGCGCTGCCTTTGGGCAGCATTTACTTCAGCAAGTAGGCAATATACTTTGTGTTTCCAAACTATATGTCGAAATGGCCAAAAAGGCCGTGGACAACAGGGATTCGCTGCTTGATGATTCCTGCAATTACATCGTATTTGCGATCGAAAAAATCCGTAAGATTTCAAATGACTTGTCTCCAAACTTCATAAAAGAGCTGGGACTTCTGCAATGCATCCGGATTTTGATTGCGGACATGGCAACAGGAGATGACTTGCGGGTCTCCATTCACGACAGTGGATTGTCCCTCGATAATGTTGACCAGCAGCTTCAACTTGATATGTACAGAGTTGTTGAGCACCAGTTGGTAAATATTTTGCAGTATGCAAATGCGAGCCTTGTAAGTATTGGAATCACCAGATTCGACAAAAGTGTTATTTTATTCATCTCAGACAATGGCAGAGGATGCGATTTAACCGCAGATACGAACGGATCCGGAATAAAGAATATGATTGTTCGGGCAAATCTGTATCATGGTGAGCTAAGATGTGTATCGCGTCCCGGCGAAGGGTTCATTCTACAGGTTATTTTTAAAGCGGAAATGATGTAATGACTATTCTGGTGCCGCTGCCGGAAAACTACCCATGAATTCCCCGGTTATTGGGAGAGCCCGCACTGTCTAATGATTATTGGTTGGCAATTTGACGACAGACATCCAAAAATTTCCGATTTTGCCGACCACACTGAGATAGTCTTCCGCATCGATCGGTTTTGTTATAAAACAATTGACATGATTATTGTATGACTGATTGATGTCTTTCTGGGAAGATGAAGTTGTCAGCATAATGACCGGAATATGTTTTAGACTAGTATCTTCTTTGATATACTTTAACACCTCATGCCCATTTTTTTTCGGCAGATTAACATCAAGCAGTAAAAGATCCGGCAATTTAGCCCCGGCAAAGACGCCCTGCCTGGTCAGGAAATCAAGCGCGTCCCTTCCATCCTTTACCACACTAAGATTGACCAGAATATTGCTTTCATCAAGCGCCTCTTTGGTCAGTAAAATGTCCCCTTCGTTATCCTCTACCATTAAAATGTGCAGTTTCTCCATATTTGTCGTCTTCTCTTGTGTATGATATATCATAGTAATTTTTCAGATGCTTGAACTGAGCGGTTATCCTTTTTCTTTGGAAGTGTAAAATAGAAATCGGATCCCTGTCCAGGTTCCGATGTCAGCCATATCTTTCCTCCCCAGGCTTCAATTATTTTTTTTGCGATCGCCAGTCCCATACCCGTCCCGGAAAATTCTTCTTTACTATGCAGTCGCTGAAAGATCACAAAGATCCTGTCAAAGTAATCGCTCTCAATGCCGATCCCATTGTCGGCAACCTGAAACTGCCAATAATCCGGAAAATTTTTAACGCTTATAATAATTTTCGCTGGCTCGTCCTTTTTATTATACTTTAGTCCGTTGCTAATCAGGTTTTGAAACACCTGCCGTATGGGCGACACATGGCCGAACATTTCCGGAAGATCATCGACATAAAAGACGGCATTCGTTTCCTCGATCTGTTTCCTGAACAAAATCTGAATTTCCCCGACCAATTCATTCAGGTTAATATTTTCGACACTCAGTTCGGCTCTTCCTACCCTGGAGTATTCAAGCAGGTCCAGGATGATCTGCCGCATGCGCTTCGCCCCGTCCACGGCAAAATCAATGTATTTTTTCCCCCTTTCGTCGATCGTCTCGCCATATTTCTTTTCCAGCTGGTGCAAAAAGCCCGTGATCATACGCAGTGGTTCCTGAAGATCGTGCGAAGCCACGTAGGCAAACTGCTCGAGTTCCGCATTGGAAACGGCGAGCTGTTTGGCGTGCTTTTGGAGATTTTCATTTAATTCACGCAGGCGGATTTCGGACAGTTTTCGTTCTGTAACATCTTTTTCAATGGCAATCCAGTGAGTAAACCATCCTTTTTCGTTCGCCACCGGGCTTACGGTTAAATTGATCCAGAATTCATCTCCATTTTTTTTGTAGTTGATTACCGTTATCTCACTGGATTGCCATTTTCTGATGGTGTCGCTGAAACGCTTTAGATCCACCTTATCTGATCTGGGTCCCTGCAGTATCCTCGGTGATTTTCCCAGCACTTCGTCGGAAGAATATCCTGTCATGTCGGTAAACGCTTTATTGACATACACAATCTTGTGGCCTGGCTCGTCAAATGGTTCCGCCTCCGTAATTAATACGGAGTCGGTCGTATTGGTGATCACTGATTCAAGTAATTTAAGCTGCTGCTCTCCCTCCTTTTGTGCAGTAATGTCCCAGTTGACGCCAATCAGTTTAATCGTATTCCCTTTGGCATCCTTTTCAATAATTCCCTTTGCTTTTATGTAATGGACAGTATTATCCCTCCGGGTTATCCTGAATTCAGTGTCGTAGAGGTTCTTTCCTGTAACCGCCAGTTGAAAATCCCGATGTACCCGGTCACGGTCATCCGGATGCAGTCTTGAAATCCATCCCTCGTACGTGCTGTTAAAGGGTAAATCTTTTATCTGATAAAGCTGTGACATGGCATTATCCCATTCAATATGATCATGGTGAATATCCCATTCCCAGATACCCATGGCGGCACTTTTGGTGGCCAGCAGCAATCGGTTGGTAACATTGAGCATTTGATCACCGGCATTTTTTCGCTCGGTGATATCAGTGATCATGGCCAGCCCGCCAATATATTCGCCGTCATCATTCATCATGGGATTCGCCGATACCTGTGCCCAGATATCACGTCCACTTTTGGTAACAAAGCGGGACTCAAGTGTTTCTTTTATTCCCTTTTTTCTCCTCTCTAACTGATCTAATCCGGTTTGCAGATCTTCCGGCGATTTAAAAGTCAGGTTGGATCGACCGATCATTTCCTCTTTGGTATATTCCAGTATCTCGCACATCTTCTGATTGACAAACGTGGTGATATTGTTTTCGTCAATCAACCATATACCTTCCTGCGCCGTCTCCAATATCTGACGGTACCGTTTTTCACTTTGCACGAGGCTTTTCTCTGCTTTTTTGCTGTCGGTAATATTTCTTGAATGACAGGCTGTACCGGTTACGACCCCTCCCGTCCGTATGGGATAAAAGGAAATTTCCGACCAAAACTCGCTGGGAAATTCCATATAATTCACTTCTGTGAAGACCTCCCCTGCGAAAGCCCGTTCATAAAACACTCTAAATGCACTCACCTGCTGTGCCGGAAATGCGATGGCCAGAATACTCGAACCCTTTATTAATTTTTGGCCTGAGAGTTTCTTTACGACATTTTCAAATGGCTGATTGAAAGTGATGAGGTTAAAGTCTTTGTCCACACTCCACAGCAGATCTTCGGTGTTATTAATTAATGCATTCAGGTTGTTATTGTCGAATTCCTGCCGTTGCTCGGTGATTTTCTTATCCATGATGTCCCTGAAATTCGAAACCATGGCATTGACACCTGGTTCATTCAGCATATTGGTGAGGACAGATTCTCCCCATACCCAACCGCCGTTTTTATGCGCAAGCCGCAACTGACATTTAAAAGATCCGCCGGGAATGTCAATGATTCGTTGCCGCTTTTCCATAAATGCCTGGATATCGTCCGGATGAATTAAATTAAATGCATGCCCGTCAGCCAGGTCCTTCAGGGAGTATCCGAAAACATTGGTGGCGGACGGGCTTATATAAAGAATCTTTCCGTCTTTGGTGGACAGCGTGACCATTTCCGTGCTTTTTTCGATGATTGCCCGGAAACGGTTCTCACTCTCTTCGATTATCTTGCGCGACCTCACCTGTTCGCTTACGTCAATCGTAAAAAACAACACCCCCTCGATAGTGCCCTGGTGGTCGAGATAAGGTTGATATACGACGTTTACAAAGCTTTCACAGAGTACGCCATTGGAGTTCCTGTCCAGTTTCATCATCTTTTCATTGGCAAAAAAAGGTATGCCGGAACGATAGACTTCGTCCAGGATAGTCACAAAACCCTGTTCTGCCAACTCGGGCAATACGGTCTTAAAAGCTTTTCCGATGACATCATGTCTGCCGATCAGGTTCAGGTAAACCGGGTTGACCATGGCAAAAACATGGTCCGGACCTTTTAATATGCCGATACTTGATGGGGATCGGAATATAATATCACGATACCGTTCCCGTTCGTATTCGACTGCCAGCGTAAGTCTTTTCCGCTCTGAGTCATCTTTAAAATCATCCAAAGCCCGGTGAACCTTGAATCCCAGTGTAATGATGCTGTCTTTCAGCACATAGTCAGTTACGCCGGCTTTTATCAGTTCAATTGCTTTCTCTTCGCCGATCGTACCGGAAACAATAATGAATGGCGTGTTCGGCGCCAGCATCTGCCTGATCTTAAAGGCTGTGGGACCGTCAAAAGATGGAAAGGTATAATCTGCCAGTATAATATCCGGAGTGAACGATTTTATGGCTGCTATATAGGCTGTCTCGTTCCGAACAGCCTTGTATTCATAATTGAGACCACTACCCTTTAACTCATGAACCAAAAGTTCAAGGTCAGATTGGTCATGCTCTGCAATTAATATTTTGATCTTTTCCGGGACGCGCATAGCTGATGTTGAGTTTTGTTCAATTGGCCTTGAGGAGGGGAATATGGGTAGTAACAATACATCCGTTGCCCGGCGAAGACTTGATGTCCAGGTTCCCTGAAAACAACGCTGCGCGTCGCTTCATATTTGCAAGTCCGATCCCTGATTTTACCGCTGACATATCAAACCCAATCCCATTGTCAGATATCGACATGGCAATCTTGTCTTTTTCCACAAATACATGCACTTCAATTGAACTGGCTTTCGCGTATTTGAAAATATTATTCAATTCCTCCTGTAATATCCTATACAGATTCAGTTGCATCTCGGTGCTGACGGAACTCACTTCAACAGCGTTATTAAAAAATATGGAGACATCATACTTTCCTTCCACATTGAACTCTCCCAGAAGGGTTCGGAATTTCTCTTCAAGGGTAGATCCTTTAAAGAACGATGGGGCCAGCCGGTGGGATAAATTTCTGATTTCCTCGGTAGCCAGGCTGAGATAACTCTTGCATTGATCAAACCATATTGCACCCTCCATAGGCAGTAAATCCTTCATCATTCCAAGACTTAGGCGGGTGGCCGCCAGAATCTGACAGACATTGTCGTGAAGTTCTCCGCCTATTTCATACCGCTCGTCTTCTTGTGTTTTTATAATGGCCTGAACCAGTTTGTGCTCATATTCTGTTTTTTCGGTTACATCAATGGCTATCACTGACCGGAATAATTTATCATTGATGGTGATGGGTGTACTATAGATGTTCGCTACAACGATCTGTTTGGTTTTTTTCCTGAAGTACACCTTATTGTCATGAATGGCATCCTCTTCAAGCTGGGGCGCATTGTTTTCCGGTGTATCACCGGTCTTGTCCTTTTGATGAATATCAAGTTCTGTGAGGTGTTTAAATTCCTCTTCTGTATATCCGTAGAGCTCCGTGGTGGCCTTATTGACGTGCACAAACCGGCCGGTTTCCAGTTCTGATACCCACATAGGTTGAGGACTTAACCGAAACAGATCACTGTAACGTTTCTCCGAAGCCTTCAATTCGGAAATAATTTTTTTTCTTTCTATGGTGTATATGATACTCTTATATAGCGTCGAAGCGATCAGGTCATCCTTTATTAAATAGTCAAAAACCCCGGCGGAAATGGACCGGATGCTGAATTCCAGGTCCTGATTACCGGTTAAGACGATAATCGGACACAATCCGGCCACCAGCAGCATTTCCGTGATCAGGTCCTGGCCGCTTTTGTCAGACAAGGTGAGATCCAGGAGGATTGCATCGAAAACTATACCCGGTTCGGATAGTATTTTTGCAGACTGCTTATATGTGCTCGCAATGGTCAGCTCGCAGTTAGCCATCTGTTCATGTAAATAATCCGTGATTAAACCCATATCACCGGCATTGTCTTCCGTTACCAGAATTTTATACTGCTTTACGTCTTTTTGCATGTTATTATCTTTTGTAAATGCAGGGCAGAGCTGACTGTCAGGCACACCGTCTGCCCTTGCTGGGAAATGAACTCTAGTTCTACGGTTGCGGCGGTGTTATTTTGATAAAGGCAGAATATGATGGATGCCAATATGAAGTAAGGTAAGCTTCTGTTTACCGAATACGGTGATAGTTCATGAATCAATTTTGTTATGTGATGCTAAATACAATGGAGGCATGGACAAACGCCGAAATAACGTCTGACAGTAAGGGTTATGTATTAGTTTTAAACGGACCGACTTCTTATTTCCATTTTCAACTGCTTCGTTTCGCAGTCATAAGAAATGGAAAACAACCGATTGTACTACACGTCTATATCTGTATCTACTACACGCCTGCGCATTTGCAAATTCTACATTTGGCGGTTGACCCGGACGGCACGCCCTAAAAGTGCAGTTCTAACCAATCATCCTATACATGAAAAAATCCATTCTGTTCTGCTGTTTGCTGATGTTATCGGCAGCTGATATCATCGCGCAAAATACATTGGACCTTGCGGGATTAACCTCCGCCACCCCATCCCAGGTCGCTTTCAGTTTGCGTAAGATGAGCTCGGCTTATGCCGGGTTTGCGATAAAAATCAGACGGGCTTCCGATAATGCCGAGGCAAATCTTGCCTTTGATGCGGGTGGAAATACGTCAGCAACCAGTTTGGTCACATTTACGCCCGGTGTTACTGTCGGCGTTTCCCTTGGAACCCTTCAGACCGGCACCATCAGTTCTTCGGCGAGCAAAACAGGAACGATCACCATTGCAGTAAATAAGCCGGGAACCATCACCGTCTCCAATTCAACGTCGAGCGTTTCAGGTGTGGGAACAAGTTTTGTCACAGATTGCGTTGTCGGCGGTCTGCTATTCAATGCTACCAATAACTTTATCGGCGTCGTCGCCTCCATAACCAGTAATACCAGTCTGTCGATTACCAACTATTCAACCCTGAACCTGGGGGCCATTGCGTACAAAACCTCCTTGGCCGTAGTAACCGGTACAGGTACAAATTTCACCGGTGAGCTCGCCATCGGCGACCGGATATTTAATACCGCCAATGCATACCTCGGTACAGTGGCGTCCATTAGCAGTGCCACGTCCATGACGCTGAATGCGGTGGATGCAGTAGCGGCGGTTGCTTCGGCCTATAAGGGAAATTCAGCCTCGGTTACCGGCGTGGGAACAAATTTTACCAGCTTGAATCCGGGAGATTTATTGATCAGCAACAACGTGACGCTGGGTACCATTTCCAGTATTTCTTCGGCAACCGCACTAACCTTAAATACCAAATCCGGTTCGACTGTTACAGCATTGGCCTTTAAATCGACTGTTGGCACGATCGCCTTCAGCGCATTTTATAGCGGCACTTCCGTGTATCTGAATACATGGTACGATCAGAGTGGTTTTAACCGCCTTGCGACACAACTGAAAGCCGCCAACCAGGCAAGAATCGTCAATGCGGGCGTGCTCTATGTAGTGAATGGAAAAACCTCCTTGGAGTTTTCTGCAGCACTCGCCTCTTTTGTACAAACGTCAACGGTAGCAAGCTATTTGAACAACACGCTGTATACATTGAATAAGGTGACCGCTGAAGCCACTATCAATCCTGTGTTGCAATTGCCCATCAGTACCACAGGAGGTTCAGGACCCAGCAATACCATATCTCATTATGGCTATCGCAGCTCCACCCAGTTTACGGTGGCACAATATGGTAACGATCAGAATTTCAATGCCACACCCAGCACCACCCTCGAATTGCATACATCCGTGAAACTCTCCGCTGCATCCAGTCAGTTCTACAAAAACGGGATCTCGCTGGGTGTTTTGTCCAGTGGAGCGCCTTCCAATCTCAGCAACGTAGGACTCATGGACATCGGATTTTATACGCCCACTGTTTCCTATTACAGCGGCTCAATTTCAGAGCTTACCGTTTTTTCAACTGCGCTTAGCTCAGCAGATGTTGCCCTCCTGGACAATAATCAGCTCGCATATTATAATATTACAACCATCTTCTGGACCGGGGCGATTTCCACAGCCTGGACGGATCCGGGAAACTGGTCTACCGGTATCGTTCCCACGATCACGGATCCTGCGATCGTTGTGATTCCAGCGGGAAAACCCAATTATCCGGTCATCAGTACCGTGGTGCCGGCGAATAGTATATCACTGGAAGCGGGAACGTCACTAACGATCACGGGCACCCTGCAACTGGCCGGTACGCTGATCAACCTGGGTACCTGTACGGCTACCAGCGGCACGGTACAGTATGTAGGTTCCGCACCCCAGGCAATTGCGGCAGGATCTTTTACCGGAAATTCAATGCAAAATATGATCGTCAATAACACGACGGGCGTAACCTTAGCAACGGCTTTCGGCGTAACAGGCAACCTCACTTTTACCACCGGCTTTCTTTCGCTTGGCGGACTCGCCCTCACGCTTGGAGGAAATGTAGTCAATACCGTCCCGGGAGGGCTGCGGGGATCTGCCAGCAGTTCGCTGATTGTCAATGGTGCTTTCAGCAGAACCCTGAGTTTCGACCAGACAACGATTGGAACTACCAACGTATTAAATAATCTTACCCTCAATCACACCGGTCAGATCACGACCCTCGGGAATAATCTTGTGATGTACGGTGCCGGCTCCATCACGTTTACTGCTGGCAAACTTGCCATCGGAACCAGCACGTTAACAGTGCAGGGTTCAGTTGTAAACACCGTAACCGGAGGACTCCGTGGAAGTCTTTCCAGCAATCTGATCGTAAACGGCGCAGTGAGTCCGACCCTGAGTTTTGATCAGACCATTCCTGGCACAACCAATCTGCTGAATAGCCTGTCCCTTTCCTGCTCGGGTCAAACGGTCACCCTGGCCAATGCCCTCTCGATCGCCACGACACTCACCATTACGTTGGTCAACCCCAATTCCACTG
>CAZZYD010000059.1:0-15570 GCA_964658175.1 uncultured Puia sp.
CACTCTGATCGAATCAGCAAAAGAATGGTGATTCAAGGCAGTATCCTGGCTTTGGGCAAATAATATATTGGTCAGCAAAAGGGTAAAAATAGACAGTTTTCTCACGTTGCGTCATTTTGGTTCATTCTCTGCACCCAAATATAAGCGAATGCGGGAACGATGCCTGAATGATTGTCGGCGTGCCGGGTTCTCTTTCTTATTTACATCTCAATATGTGTTCGGATTTGCAAATGGAAAAATAAGTCTGTTACATACTGTTGCAAAGTGCAAAACCATTGCTAGTTTGTAAAGACAGAATATATTTTAAGTCCTAACACATAATGAATCGGGGCTTTCCCGGCATAGATTAGAAAATTGTCTTATTTTACTATTGTTTGCTTTTTCCACCAGTTTTTTGGAACTGTCAATTGATAAGCTATTGAAATGTAAATACATTTTTCTCTATTGCTCCCTGATTTTTCAAAGTCTACAATCTATAGCCCATGGCGCAGATAGCAAGGTCCCGGAATTCAACGTCCGTGATTATGGTGCAGTGGGCGATGGTTTCCAATTGGATCATCAGGCGATCAATAGAACCATTGAAGCTTGCGGTAAAGCCGGAGGAGGAACTGTTTACCTGCCAGCAGGTAATTATTTATGCGGGAGTATTCATTTAAAAAGCAATATTCATTTACTACTGGATGCCGGTGCCATCATCACAGGAGCACGGCCGGAGTTGAACGCGTACGATTCGGCGGAACCATTTACCGATACGGCATACCAGGATGGCGGGCACACTTATTTTCACAATAGTTTGATATGGGGTGAAGATCTCACCAATGTTTGGATCACGGGTCAGGGAAAAATTGACGGGGGCGGGTTGACGAGTAAGGATCATGAACACCAGGGTGATCCAACGGGCGGATCGATTGGTACGGGAGATAAGGCGATTGCCCTGAAAAATTGCAGAGGGGTTACCATCCGGGATATAACCATATTTCACGGGGGACATTTCGCTATACTACTCACCGGATGTGATCTAACGGAACTCAGTCATCTTATCATTGACACGAACCGCGATGGCATAGATATCGATTGTTGCACGAATACGATTGTTAGCAACTGCGTGGTTAACTCACCGAATGACGATGCCATTTGTCCGAAGAGCTCCTATGCCCTTAACAAGCCGGTTATTACCGAAAACCTGTTAATCACCAATTGTGAGGTTTCAGGTTTTATAGAAGGAACGCTGTTAAATGGAAAACGCATACCTGCAAAAGCAGGATGGTCCAACGGACGGATAAAATTCGGAACCGAGTCGAACGGAGGCTTTAGAAACTGCATCGTCAGCAATTGTATTTTTAATAGTTGCGATGGCCTGGCATTGGAAGAAGTGGATGGTGGCTTGATGGAAAATATTCAGATCTCTCATATCATCATGAGAAATATTACACACTACCCGATTTACGTGACTTTGGGAATGAGGAACCGCGGACCTTATCTGACTACACATACCGGCCTGATTAAAAACATATTCATCAGTGATGTCATCGTAACAGGCGCCGACTCCTGGAGCGGAATCCAACTGACTGGAGCACCCGGTCATCCGATTGAAAACATCACACTCAAAAACATTCGCGTTGAATATAATGGCGGCGGTATGTCTGAACAGGCAAAACGAAACTTTCCGGAACTGAACAAGGGATATCCGGAACCCTTCCTGATCGGAGTGAATCCGGCATACGGACTATTTGCCCGTCATATTAATGAGCTTACACTGGAAAATATTGAATTCAAAACCCTGAAAAAGGATGACCGGGCAGCTATTATCTGTTATGACATCGATCGGCTGACCATTGAAAAATTGGACCTCATCAATGATACGAATAAAATAAAATATGTATTTAAAGACGTCCTTAACAAACAAATAATAAACTCAACTTCGTTGCTTGAGTAATCGAATCGGATTGAGCAACCTTTAGCAGCGTTCATAGATCATCCGCCCGCGGATTAGGCGTCAAAGAAGAGCGTTTATAGTAACAGCCTTTCCACTGGCGGCAGATTGATACAATGCCTCAATAATAATCATATCCTTCAGGCCTTCCGCTCCCGAAGTATTCGGGTTGGTATTGTGAAGAATACATTCGGCAAAATGATCCAGCTCGGTGTCGAACTGCTGCTTGTCGGCAACCATTACCTGCTGTTTGTATTCATTTTCGCCTCTGGCCTGAGACAGTTCAATTTGCAGACCGGTGTAACCAAATGCGGGATCCATGCCAAACCAGGCGCCCTTATCCGTCAGGCACCGGTAACGAGCCGACTTATGTACGCCATAACTGCATCCTCCGTAGGCGATCACGTTTCCGGGAAATCCCATTTGAAACATCAGCGACTCTTCCACTTCTTTAAAACGCGGATCGTCTTTGGGCTGGATCAAGGAGGCAGATACCCATTGCGGCTCTGTGCCAAGCAAAAACCGCGTTGTATTAATATTGTAAATCCCCACATCCGGCAGCGGACCCCCGCCAGCCAGCGTTTTTTTCTGTCGCCACTGTCCGGGATCGCCCTGATTTTGCCCATGGAAGGATTCAATTATTTTGACCTTTCCAAAGGTTTCATTGCGTACCCATTCTTTTATGAGGTTATTTTTGGGTTCATATTGGATGCGATAGGCTATCATCAGTTTCTTTCCCGCTGCTTTACATGCATCGATCATCCGCTGCGCCGACACACTGCTGGTGGCCATGGGTTTTTCACATAGGATATCCTTGCCCGCTTTCGCGGCACGAATCACAAATTCCTCATGCATCGAATTGGGCAACACAATGTATACGGCTTCAATTTCCTTGTTTGCTGCAATCTGATCGAAGGTTTCGTAGCTGTAAATATTTTTAGGATCGATTCCATACTGGGCCGCAACCTTTTTCGCCTTGCCGGCATCCCCACTGACCAGAGCGACCGGTTTGGCGAATTTTGCCTGTCCGAAGGCGGGGAGAATTTCCTGCAGACTCAAATGACCAAGACCGACAATACAATATCCAACCTTCTTCGACGGAGGAATAATTTTTGGCAGCGGCGCTTCTTTTAATTCCGTCGCATCGAACAAAGGGTCGAGCTGTACATCAACCGGATCGCGGCCCGAGGGGTCAGCCGAACCAGCTGAAGCAAGCGAGCTAACGGGAAATAAGGATCCAGCCATCATACCAGTGCCCACATTCCCTAAAAAGGATCTTCTGCTGGAGGTTTGCATATTGTGTTTTTGACTCTTATATGAAAAAATCAGGCCAGTCCCCGCAATATAGAATTGTCTGCAAACCGGTTTCTGCCGGTCAAGCGTGAGCGGTTATAGGCAGCAGAGTTTGTTTAAACCCTTGATTTCAGGTTCGCCGGACTGGCTTGCGGGCGCATCATTCGGCCTCGGAGCAGGTAACCTGGATTGATCTGCGTGCTGCAGACAGTGATTTTTTTATGTGATTCGAAGCCCAAAAATATCGTATCAAGTTTCACCACGGCGAATTTTTAAAAGTTTTGACAACAACCCACCTTATTTGGGCATTACGCTTTGTAGTTTTTCAATGGCAGGAAGATCCTTTTCATATTGGTTCAGGTCCCACGTCATGTCAAAGTTTCGCAGGTAATCAGCCAGCGGTGGCAGACCTACTTTTGCACGACGTCGGTCAACATTCGCGGGATCTTCCAATGGTAAGACATATTTTTCTTTTGGACCCAGGCCGACATACACCTGGCTGCCATAAATCTGTTTTCTTCCTTCCCGCAAAGCCACCCGATCTTCCAGCAGAGCCAGACTTCTGGGTTTTGCATTGCCTTTTGCTACCGCTTCTCTCATCATAGGCAAATATTTTTCCTGTGTCGCCAGGTGGGCGTGCTGAATGACGATAAATAATGTCGAATTACCGTCATCACCGATTACGGAAGGGCCGAGCCACCCATATTTGTCGAGAATTGATGTAATTTTTACCACATTGATCGAATCGACTGCGGCCATTTTTTTACCAATCGCGCTGAGTTGCTCGTGCATTTGCACAGTGTCGTCTTTAAATTGGGTCCGCAGCGATTCAAGTTGAGTTCTATATATTTGATCCTGTATCTCAATTGAATCCAGTAGACTTATTAAGCTGTCGTTTCGCTGGATTTGTGCTGAAGTAGCATACGATAACAGCATGCACAATGCGACTAAAGAAAATGATTTCATCCTGGATAGGTTTAAATTGTAACGTTCATTCTCCCAGAAAACCGATGACTTATTTAGCAGACCATTCCGACTTTTCCTGGTAGGACCAAATATCGAAAAAGACTGGAAAAATCAATTGAATTTTAAATAATTTGTAAGTAACCAGGGAGAAGCCGCTAAGCAGTGCACGGACAATTTTTGAAAGCGTTCGAAGTGAAACTATTTAAAATAGCAGATTGTCTTATACAATTTCTTTTATTGGCAGCTGGCCTGCTATTTCTGCTTATGACCGGTTTTGAAATGCCGTTCGTTGCATATTTCGGTATTGGACTTTGGCAACTTTTAAGTATCATCGTTCATCTGGTGTTTACCAAATATAATATAAAGCCGCTTCGGAGAATTTATGAATTCACTTTGTTGTTCCTGAAACTCATGTACCTGTTGGTTTATTTACTACCCGATAGTATTTCGGCTTTGGCAATCCTGTTATTGTACGCCTCTCCCCTGATGGCTTCCTACTATTGCGTGGTATGTTGCAAAGAAACGCTCAAACTAACCTAGACATCATGAATATTGATCTCCTGATCGAAGCGCCTTTCAACCTTGGCTTAAAAGAGCCATCACCGGGTATCGAACCGGGGGTGAGATTTTTACCCGATGCGCTCAATAAGATTGGATTTGGGAAAAGGCTGGGATTGACCCCGCCGATCCGAATTCCTGCTCCTCCGTACCAGTCAATCATCGATCCAGAAAGCGGCATACGAAATGCACAGGAAATTAATCTCTATAGCAGGAAACTTATTTCCATCGTGTCAGAAAAAGTGACGAAAGGAAGCACGCCTTTGGTCATCGGCGGCGACTGCAGCATCCTGATCGGTATCATGGTCGGACTCAAAACAAATGGACAGTATGGTCTTTTTTTTATCGACGGGCATACGGATTTCGTTACCCTGGAACAGTCTGCTACGAAAGCGGCAGCCGGTATGGACCTCGCCATCGTAGCAGGCCTGGGACATGACCTGCTTGCCGATATTGATGGGTTAAAGCCGTATGTGCGGGAAGAACACATTTTTTGTTTTGGTAATAGAGTGTACGATGATGCGTATGAAGCGACCGTCGTGATGAGTAAGGTCAATTACTATCCGTTATCCAGCATTCATCAAATGGGTATACCTCATATAACGGCGTCGTTTTTAACAATGGTCGCCACCGAAAAACTGACAGGCTTTTGGGTGCATCTGGATGCAGACGTTTTAAATGATGACCTGATGCCCTGTGTGGACAGTCGGACGCCGGGCGGTTTATCGTATGACGCACTTCGCGCTGTAATGATTCCGTTGCTGTCGTCGCCCTATTTTGCCGGATTAAGCATTACGATTTTGGATCCCACCCTGGACAAGGACGACATTGTGGTTAAAACCTTCGCTGAAAAATTAGTGGAAATACTGGGTTAGCGGCAAGTGATGCAGAAACCAAATAATTTCTTTTGGCATTCATTTACTAATTTTATTAGTATATTTGGGTTATGGTAGGTGCTGAGAGAATTCTGGAGAAATTATCCATTCTGGCTGATGCGGCAAAGTACGATGTATCCTGCGCTTCGAGCGGTAGCAAAAGGAAAAATGAAAACAAGGGACTCGGAACCACGGGTCATGGCATCTGTCACGCCTACACCCAGGATGGACGCTGCGTTTCCCTCCTAAAAATTCTCCTCACCAATCATTGCATTTACGATTGTGCCTATTGCGTGAGCAGAAAAAGCAACGATGTGAAGCGCGCTGCTTTCACCGTACAGGAAGTTGTGGATCTCACCATCAATTTCTATCGCAGAAATTATATTGAAGGACTGTTTCTGAGCTCGGGCATTTTTTCCAACGCAGATTACACGATGGAACGCCTGGTGCTGATCGCCAAAAAGCTCCGGACCGAACACCGCTTCAACGGATATATTCACCTCAAGACCATTCCAGGTGCCAGCGACGAACTATTAAAAGAAGCCGGACTTTACGCAGACAGACTGAGTATCAATGTTGAAATGCCCACAGAGCAAAGTCTGCGCCTGCTGGCACCCGATAAGAAGCGGGACGATATGATCAAACCGATGACTTTTCTCAAAAATGCCATCATTCAGCATAAGGAAGAAAAAGCTGTGTTCAAAAAGGCGCCGGTGTTCGCGCCTGCAGGGCAGAGCACCCAGATGGTCATTGGCGCAACTCCCGAAACTGACCTGCAGATCCTTTGGATCGCCGATCAGTTTTATAAAAAATTCGAGTTGAGACGGGTATATTACTCCGGTTATGTACCGATCAGTTCCGATAACCGCCTGCCCGCAATCGGCACACCGGTTCCCATCGTACGCGAGAACCGCCTGTACCAGGCCGACTGGCTCATTCGTTTTTATGGTTTCGACGTGCAGGAGATTCTGACCAAGGAAGAACCGCTGCTGGACATGGAGATCGATCCGAAACTCAATTGGGCGCTTCATCACCTGGGCCTGTTTCCGCTCGACGTAAATAAAGCTGATCAGAAGCTGATCATGCGCGTGCCCGGCATCGGGATCCAGTCGGCGCAAAAAATCTGTTCCGCCCGCCGGTTCAATAAACTCAACTGGGATCATTTGAAAAAAATTGGCGTGTCGCTCAACCGCGCGCGGTATTTCATTACCTGCAACAGTCCGGAATTCGAACGCAAGGATCTTACACCGGGAAAAATAAAAAATCAGATTTTATCCATCGGCAAAAGTAAATATCATCCCAATTTTTCTCCTCAGCTCAAAATCTTTTAGCGATGATACTGCTGGTCTACGATGGGAGCTTCGAAGGTTTTTTATCTGCGGTATTTGATATTTATGAATACCGGTTTTCAGAGGTAAGATTTGCCGTAGAAGGGATTTATCAGCAAAATATCTTTGCCCGCACGCACGCGGTAATTACCACAGATGAAAAAGCAGCACGGGTTCGGGCCGGTCTGTTAAAACGTATTTCCCGTGAATCCATTCAGCAGCTTTACAATACATTCTTATCTGAAATAGATGCCATTGAAAATACCCTCCTCTCCTATATCCGCTATGCTTTCTCCGGACAAACGGATATCGCGCGCGATTTTAGCCATCCGGCCGTTCTCCGCGTTCAGCAGACCGCCCGCATGGTCCACCGTGAAAAGCACCGCATGGAAGCCTTTATCCGTTTTCAGCTTACTTCCGACGACCTGTTTTTCGCTATCATCGAACCTGATTTCAATGTCCTTCCGCTGATTAAAAAACATTTTGCCGACCGCTACGCCGACCAGTGCTGGATGATCTACGACGCGCGCCGGAAATATGGGCTGTATTACGATAAAAAAGAAGTTTCCAGCGTCACCATCTCCTTCGGTACTGAAACTTCTTCCGGTAAGGACATCAAAAATCTGTACAGTTCCGGCGAGACTCTTTACCAGAAACTCTGGCAGCAATATTTCAGTAGTGTCAATATCGAAGCCAGAAAAAATATGAAACTGCATATTCAGCATATGCCCAGGCGCTATTGGAAATACCTGACCGAAAAATCCTGATCATGGTTTACAGCTCTTCGATCTCGGAAAATTTTATCCGGATTCGCTGAGACCGGTGTTTCAGATTGATGTACAGTTCACCAAAAATTAATTCCACCACCGGCGTGATATTACTCTCGCGCGTGATCTGCCAGTTCGTATTCTTTTCAATATACCGGCGCATGCGTTCCTTGTACTGAGCGTTTATGCGCCGGGTGACCGCTTTCACATCCCGTACCACGGCCCAGTAGATCAGATACCTGCTTCCCCGAAGCATGGCAATGAGCTTTTCCCGGTGATGCGGTTTTTGGAGGTCAACGATGGCTGATAGCGGATCGCATTTTACGGCATTCCAATGTGTTTTCGCAAGACCCGGATTATCATACACCGACACGATGATGGACGACTTGATCTCCCCGATTGATCCACCGGGATAGGATTGGGTGACCAGGAATCTTTTGTTGATCGCTTCCAGTCCGGATAAGTAGGCTTCTGTCAATCGTTCGAATGGCTGCATCATCGTCAGATATGTACGGTGAGGAGATCGGATTCGCGGGTAGTATATTTCTGGGATAGATGGTCCGCCCGCAGGCGATAGCTTCTTTTGAATCCCTGGGTGGCCATGCGCAGCATTTCTTTTCCAAATCCTTTGTTGATCTGATCCATGGTGTCCATCACTTTTTTTCCGTTGACCCGTTCGCCCGAACCAAACAGCTGCTGTTGGACAACGTCTTCCGGACCCAGGTCAGAGGCCACGATCCCCGCTTTCATGTAATCGAATCCCGCCCGGAAGATCAGGTCGAGTCCCCGCAAAGCATGCCGGATGATCTCCGTGCTGTCATTGGAAGCGTGTTCGAGTTGTATATCCACCGATCGCAGGTATTGTGGTCTTTCGATCCGGTGCGGATTGGTCTGGATAAAGACGTTGATCGTTTTACAGTGCGAATGCTGGTTTCGGAGTTTCAATGCCACATTTGCTGCGTAGTTACTCAGTGCTTCGGCGATATCCGCTTTTTTTGTGAGGAGGTGACCAAAGGATCGGGATGTGGTGATATTTTTCTTTGCCGGTGGTACAAATTCGTCGGCGATGGCCGCAATGCCATGCAGTTCCGTGAGCAATCGCTGGCCGACCACGCTCATATGAACCCGCACCCATTCTTCCGGTGCAGACGCAAACTGCGATGCCGTTTGAAAGCCGTTTGCGCGCAGCAGCGTGGCATATACATGGCCGACACCGGAGATATCTTCCACCGGCGTGTTGCCCAACATCTCCGTCACCTCGTGTTCCCGCGTGGCGCAGAACACACCGGATTGTTTATGCCGCTTCTTGGCATAATGATTCGCCATTTTTGCCAGCGTTTTCGTGGGCGCGATACCGACACTCACCGGGATACCGGTGTGCTGCCTTACCGTGTGGCGGATTTGTAAAGCAAGTTCGCGCAAACCGGTCGTTGGCATGCCGTGCAGATCGAGGTATGCCTCGTCGATGGAATAGATTTCCATGCGCGGACAAAAGCTCGCAAGGGTCTGCATGACGCGGTCGCTCATGTCACCATAGAGGGTGTAGTTAGAGCTGAACACGGCTACACGGTATTTTCTGATTTGCTCCTGCAGTAAGAATCCGGGTGTGCCCATGACGATGCCGACTTGTTTCGCTTCGTCATTCCGGGCGATGGCGCAGCCATCATTGTTGCTGAGCACGATCACCGGCCGGCCCTCGAGGCCCGGGTTGAACAGGCGTTCGCAGGAACAATAAAAAGCATTGGCATCTACCAGCGCGTACATAGCTTTTGTTTACAGCAGGTCCTTTAAATCTCTGGTATCCGTAATGATGGCGGTCACCACGCCCCAGATGGTGCAGGTCTGGTCATCGGTAATTTCTATGTCAGGGTACCTGGGATTTGCCGGCACGAGCCAGGCTTTCTGGGCACCCTTCTTAAAAAATTTCACCGTGAACTCACCGTTCAGTTCCGCCAGCACAATATGTCCGCTATCGGCGGTGATCGCCCGGTCAACCACCAGCCGGGCTTTCGGGGGAATGAATGCATTCACCATGGAATCGCCCTTGACATTGATGAGAAAGGTCGACAAAGGTCTGCTCATATAAATGTCATTGAGTGTAAGCCGCTCTTCCATATAATCTAAGGCGGGGGACGGAAACCCTGCGGGAACTGTCACGTCAAAACTGCTTATCATACACACAGATTTAAAAATGTTACGTAATGCGAGGTCTAATGTACGACCGGATTGCTAAGTTTTTTAGTAAAATAAGAAAATATTTTGGCGGACTTGAATGTCAGCGTATTAGCCGCAGTACCGCCAAGAAAAAGTAGGTGTCCACTGTTTTCATCAACGGAAACGCGTGGCACAGTAATTTTCTGAATAATCTTGCCGGTATCGTTTTATATTGAGGATGATAAATAAATGGTCACGCTTGCCATGCCCCACCTGCAAAGAAAGGTGTTGATTCAATAAAATTTATCCTTTAAAAATGCGGCAATGGAACTGGAATCAAAACGATCAATAAGAGATGTTGAACATTACACATGGGGCAACCATTGTGACGGCTGGCATCTCCTTGTATCCGACGGCCTGAGCGTGATACAAGAGCGCATGCCGCCTGACACATCTGAAGAAATGCATTATCATGTAAAGGCGCAGCAATTGTTTTATGTCCTTTCAGGCGATGCGACGTTTATTGTTGACGGCAGGCAGTCTTTGATATCAGCGAACGAGTCTATCCATATTCCCGCCGGCCTCATTCACAAAATTCTAAATCGGGGCGAACATGACCTGAACTTCATCGTAATTTCAGAACCGCAGAGTAAAGGGGACAGGGTTAACGTATAAGTTCAGAATTAAAAATAGTTTATATGCCGGCTGCAGCGGAGCAGGTTGCGCTGGAACCACTTGCTGGTGGATCCACGGTCGAAATCCGCCCACATCAGATTGATTTTCGTTTGGGAGTGCCATAAATTACAGGAGTGCCCCAGTTCGTGCGCCATCGTATTTACATTGTCGATTCCGTCCGGATCGATTACCACATAATCTGTCAGTGGTCCAAGCGAACAGCCTTGCTTGCCCATCACATTCTTCACGACAAATACGGATACAGGGTAAGTAAGCGAAATGGGTATGGCGTTCCATCCCGCAAGGTGGCCTGCATAATAATTTCCTCCATCTCCGAATTCCTGACCCAACAGTGTCGACCCGCATCCCGGATTCAGGGCTGCATCCGGTGGCGTATCGGTGAGCTGGATGACCCAGTCCTTTGAATAGGGCCGGACTTTCACATTAAATTCCCGCTTGAACGTATCGATGACGAATTGTATCGACGGCTGCATATTGGCTCCCGAATACACCGGCTTCCCTGTCGACGGATCTTTCAGCACAAAGATCTGGATTCTCATTTTTTTGGGAGGCCACGCAAACATGCCAAACAATAAATCAAGCCCATTCGGAATGATGGCATGAACAATTGTAATGACGACGCGGACGACTACACGAACCACGGCCTTGACGGCATGCCAGATGGAAGAAAACCAGCCCATAAGAAAAGTTTTTAGTGTTAAGCAGGATGTAACCGATTGTTGTTAGTCGTTAAAACAAGATGCGGGGGAACAGGATATCCTGAAATCTTTAACGAATCATTCGATCGCTGCGGCAACCATCGTTTGATAGATTATACCGGTCCGTTCGTCGATTACTTTGATTGACACCATATCCTGCCGGTACATTACGGCTGTTATTGATCCTGTCATTCCATCACCCAATTAAAACAGCATCGTATGTCCGACGATATCCAGGCCATTGATACGGTCTTCTTCGCGCCACAGCAATCCATTGGCGGCTCTGCTTCTGCTTATGGTCCAGCCTTTATCTATTTTCAAAATCAGGCGCTGGCCATCTGGCGCGGCGCCGGCGGTGACAACGGTATCTATTGGCGTATCATCGACCAACCTTCCTTTAACTATAGTCAACAAAGGATACCAGATGTAGGCAGCAGCTATGCCGTTTCGCTTGCGGTATATGGAAACCTGCTCTATGCCGCGTGGCGTGGGGTGGGCGATGACAACGGTATCTATTATTGCACCAGTTCCGGGATCGATGCCAATAACCCGGCATCGGTCTGGAATCCGCAGGCACGGATTCCCAACGCAGGCACGGGTGAACATCCTTCCCTGGCCATTTACAACGGTTTGCTTTTCGCTGCCTGGCGGGGAGAAGGAGATGATAATGGAATCTATTGGTGTTCCTTTGACGGATCCGACTGGTCAGATCAACAAACGATTCCAAATACGGGCTCCGGCATCGGCCCATCGCTGGCTGCAGTGAACAACAAGTTGTATGCTGCCTGGCGCGGTGTGGATGACCAGGGGATGTATTGGAGTCAATATGATGGGCAGGGCTGGTCACCACAGCAAATCATTCCGAATGCAGGATCAGCCACGGGACCTTCACTCACCGGCTTTGGTCAGCGGCTATATGCGTTCTGGCGTGGAATAGATGACGATAATGGGATCTATTGGTGTTCTACCGATGGTACGGGCTGGACGGCACAGCAACACCTGCCGGGTGTCGGCACCGGTAACCGGCCTGTCGCCACGGGTGCCGGCGGATTGCTGTTCCTGGGTTGGAAAGGCATCGGTGATGACCAATCGATGTACTGGACTTCGGGGAGTATCGGTTCCGTGTATACGATGGCGCGCTTTACCGGGAACGATGCCGCCACCCCCGCGACGCAATTCAGTCGTATCGACGTACACACAATGAGCAATGGCGTGCTCGAACTTAAAGACAACAGTGGCGCTATGAACTGGGGACCTTATAGCTGCTGGTGGCCCTCCCCCACAGCGGGTGGCGACTGGTCCGCCACACTCCGGGGCTGGGTTTCAGATCAGAGAAGCTGGTCGCCGCTCGCTGCCAATCCCTGTATCCCTTTGCATCTCGTCGAACACGCACCCGGCGCCGGTTACCTCGGCTTCACCGACTTTCATGGCCGTGTAAATATCTACGACGCAAATATTCCGGTAGATGATAGCCGCGATACGCTCAGCAATAACTACCTGGGCGGCCTTACTTCTCCGCAACCTTTTCTGCCGGGAACTCCTGTTATCGGTGCTTCCCGGGGGACGACCGAAACGCATTTCTTCGCAACAGGTACGGACGGACGCGTGTATACACTGACCGCTTCGACAAGCCAGCAGGGCTTCCCGGTGTTTGATCATCAATGGCGCGTACTGGCTCCGCTGCAGTTCGGGCTGGAATTTATTCCCGGCACATTCGTGTGCGCCCTGTCGCGTGACTTTCGTCCGACATCCGCCCGGTCCGGCCTCGCCACGCTTCGGAATCCAGTTACCGACATCGTATACCTCGATCCCACAGGTAACGAGCACCTGGATCTTTTTTGTGTGGATGCGAAGGGGAATGTGCAAACGCTGTCCTATGTGCAGAACGAATGGCCGGTGGGCGTACGCTGGGTTCAGATCGGAAGCGGTTTTCCCGCCGGGGCAACGGTCACGGCGATTGCCCGCACGCAAGCCAACATGGACCTGTTCATTATCGGAAATGACGGGCATGTATACACGAGTTCATGGACATCAGGCGATGGATGGCACGGGCAATGGAAATACATCGGTGGTTTCTTCCCCATTGGGAATACCGTCACGCCGCTTTCGCGCAACCCGGATCACATCGACCTATATGCCACCGGATTTGATGGCCGGATCTATAGCAACGACTGGGACCGGAACCTCGGTTGGAATGGCATCAATAAGAACTGGCGCGAGATCGGTGGTTTCTTTCCCCGTAATGCAGTAGTAAGTGCCAATTCACGCACCCAGAATAACCTGGATTTATTTGTCGTCGGCAATGACGCGCGCGTGTATACCAGTTATCAGGCAAATGGTCGTGACTGGTCCGGGATCAACAACGACTGGCGCCCGATCACCACCGGATCGGTTAGCAAACGTTCGCAAATTCTCACACCGAAGGGCACCGCCCTGGGTGGCTTTGTCGAGCTGACGATTTATGCCTCCGGCAATTATGAGTTTACGTGTTACATGCATGATAGCGGCGCGGCTGGTTATGACTTCACGGTTCGGGCACTCTTCACGACACCACAGGGAAGGACACTGTTCATGACGCACAGCGGTCATGTGGGCACCGGCTTCTTATCCAGCGGATCGAGGGATGACCTGCACCAGGAAACTGGTACCGAATGGCAGATTCATGCGTACTGGGCAGATTTCGCGCAGGGTGTTTTTAATACTTCAACAGATTACTCCATGACCGGCCTTCCAGGCCTCCTGGATGATGTTGTAAAAGAAATCCTGGATTTGGGCGTAACGGTGGTGGGCTTCGGCGTTGGCATCCTCATCGCCATTGGCAATGAAGCGGGAAAGATCGTAGGAGACTGGGGACTTGGCGGCGTGTTCGGCATTGTCGGCGGCATCGTATTATGCGTGGTCGGTGGCAGTGTGGTGCTCGCGGTAGCGGCAGGCATTGCCATCGGTGAAGTGACAGAAGCCCTGGTGCAAACTCGAAACATTACGCAGGCCGAATATGATTTCGCATCAAAATGCGTATTCGGTAAAGAACTGCCGGATGTAAACACGATTAAAATTACCAATCTCAGTGGGCTGAGTGGTCGCGCATTTACGATGCCCGGTATGGATGGAACGATTTACCTGAATCTGGGAGATGCGTATACAGACCCAATGAATTATAAAGGCGACTATAACCGGAAAGGCCAAAAACTCATTCACGAACTGACACATGCCTGGCAGATCAATCAAAATTCATTTCAGGCAGGACTCGTCTGCGATGCCATCGTTACGCAAACCAACTATCAGGTGGGTGAAGACGTATATGCTTACGGCCCACCCACGACCCCCTGGAGTGACTTTGGTTTAGAGCAGCAGGCCGCAGTGGTGGATAATTGGTACGGTGGAAACGCCAATTACAGTGTGCCGTTTCGAAATCAAAGCGATAAAAAGGATCCCTACTATCATTATATCACAGATAATATTCAGGCAGGGGTTGACTAATCTATATACCGCTGTGTGCAAAAGGTCGCGAGTCAGCAAATAATTGCTTCTTCACGAGCTTATTCGATTTCCGGAAAGCAAAGGACCTCTCCGCATTCGGTGTTGAGTCAAAGACTTTGTCCCGGAAAAAAATCGGCCAACAGTGCAGCCAGTATATTTATTAACCGGAAGCTGGCGTACACGGGTAGACCATCAGATAATGAACTCCAGGATCATCGGCATCGATTTTGTTTTTCAGGGAACGGGCAGTGTTGATTATGCCCGGTTGTCGAATCAGCATGCGTCCTTTGATGATGAATTTTGGAAATTGGGATCAATTCAGATCGTTGTCCAATAAGCGCCGATGATAGTTAATCTGACCCAAATGGTACATCAGGTGTGACGAAAGATGCGTTAAAAAATATCCCGTTGTAAGTCTTTGATCCAGGACGGTCTGCGGGTATTCTTCACTCAGCATATCATCATTTATCTGGTCGAGCGTTGCGGTCATCATCGCGATGGTATCATCAATGCTTTTCAACAGGTCGGCACGCGGCACGTTCCGTGACGAAAATTCAAGTGGCCGGTTGCGAACATATCCCGTATTTCCGAGTACGGCACCAATATATGCATTGAGGTTACCTACCAAATGAAGGCAAAGATTCCCGGCGGAATTTGTGATCTCTCCTTCCGTATACCAGATTTTCTGCTCGTTCCGGTACAGCTCGATTTCTGTACGAAGTGTTGCCAGATCGCGCAGATACAGTTTTTTTAATATAGCTACAAACATGCGTGTAAAATTAGAGGATCAATAAGTTATTGCGGTCATCCGCGTTTGTCAGG
>CAZZYD010000060.1:0-15411 GCA_964658175.1 uncultured Puia sp.
CAGCGTGAAACGACCTCGTCCAACGGCACCCTCCCCCTGCGCCTCCAGGCCTATGAAAGGCTGCTGTTGCTGTCAGACAGGATCGCCCTTCCAAACCTCGTGAGCCGCTTCAATCAGTCGGGATTATCGCTCAAGGAAATGCAGGTGCTGTTTACCCAAACCATCCGGCAGGAATTTGACCACAATATCACCCAGCAGATGTATGTTTCCCCGGAAGCCTGGGATGCGGTGCGCAACCTCAAAGAGCAAAACCTGCTCATCGTAAATCAGATTGCTTCCTTTATGCCCGCCGACGCCAGCGGCACGGACCTCTGCAAGGCCCTGTTGGAACTGATCATGCAGAACCCCAAAGCGTCCCTGCATTCCGTAGTGGCCGACGCCCTCAGTTACGAAGCCAAGAAACTCTTGGATTAATTGATTAATTTTGCTGTCAACACGGGATTTATGGAAACAGCGGTCAGTGCGCCCCTTCGTTTTACAGATAAAGCCATCCGGGAAATTTCCCGTTTGATGCAGCGGCCTGATTTTGATCAGCGCCAGTACCTGCGCCTCGGCGTGAAAGGTGGCGGCTGTTCCGGTCTCAGTTATATCCTCGGCTTTGACAGCCGGCAGGAAGCCGACGAGCTGCATCATTTCGAAGGACTTCCCTTTATCATCAACCCCGCTCATACACTCTACCTCCTTGGGATGGAAATCGACTGGCAGGACGGACTCAACGCCCGCGGCTTCTCCTTCAATAACCCCAATGCGTCCAAGACCTGCGGATGCGGCACTTCTTTCGCGGTATAGTTTCCTGCGAGCGTTTTGGTTCACGCGACGCAGGTTCCTGAAAGGATTTTTGTTTCACGCGACGATGCAACGGATGCGCGACGGCGCGACGACTTGTTGTTTCACGCAAGGATTTTTGTTTCACGCAAAGACGCAAAGGATTTAAAAGAGCGATCGCCTGATTATTGTAAAAGACGCAAAGCGTTCATCGTTTATTTCATACCAAGCCGCCAGGAAGCGCAAAGGCGCAAAGAATCGACTCTTTGCGCCTTTGACAAGCATTCTTGATTATATTTCTTGTCCTTTGCGTCTTTGCGTGAAACAGAAAATATTCGCGTCAAACAACTCTGAAGCCACCCGCCTACGGGTTAACCGGTATCGGCTGATCATCCGTTTCACCCGTATGTTTTCTGTCTACGCTGCGGTATGACAGAAAGAATACGACCGGGAAAATCAACAGGGAGAATACGGTGGCGCATAAGAGGCCTCCGATCACCACCCGCGCCAGGGGGCGGGAACTTTCAGATCCGATGCCGGTGGAAAGCGCCGCCGGCAGCAAACCGATGGTAGCCATCAGGGCCGTCATCAGCACCGGCCGGATGAGCGAATTGACACCGCGTTTGACCGCCGTATACAAGGGATTTTCTCCTTTTAATTTCTCGAGGTTCTGTTTGAAGGCGGTGATGAGCAGCACGCCTTCCAGGATACAGATCCCGAACAGCGCGATAAACCCGATGCCCGCAGAGATACTGAAATTGGTGCCTGTTACGATCAGGGCGATGATGCCACCCACCACGGCAAAGGGCACGTTGAGGAATACAAGTCCGGCATCCTTCAGGTTTCCAAACATCACAAACAGCAATAGAAAGATCAGCAGGAGGCTGATGGGCACTACCTCGGCCAGCCGCTTCGAAGCGCGCTGCTGGTTTTCAAAATCGCCCTGCCATACCAAGCTATAGCCTCTCTTGAGTTTTACAGCTTTGTCTACTTTTTCCTGCGCTTCGGCGATGGTGCTGCCCATATCGCGTCCTTCCACCGAAAATTTGATGGCCGAGTATCGTTCATTGTCATCCCGGAAAATCAGGCATGGACCGGTCTTGTAGGTGATCGTGGCAATTTCGCGTACGGGCACTTTGGAACCGCCCTGCGTGGGCACCAAGAGATTTCCGATATCGATATCGGAACGGCGGAATGCTTCCGGGAAACGGATGCGGATGTCGAATCGACGCACATTCTCATATAGCTGGGTCACGGCCTTACCGCCAATGGCCATCTCAATCACGGCATTGGCATCCGCGGTCGAAACACCGTACAGACCCATGCGGCTCTGGTCCAGGTCGATATCAAGTTCTGGCTGACCGATATTCCGGATCACGCCAAGATCACTGATGCCCCTCACGGTTTTCAGCTGGTTAAATACTTCATCTGACTTCCTTTCCATATAGTCCAGCGAGTCGCCGAAAATCTTTACACAGATAGATCCCTTCACACCCGAAACAGCTTCTTCCACATTGTCGCTGATGGGCTGAGAAAAGTTGAGTTCCGCACCGGGCACGATGCTGAGCGCCTTGCGCATTTGCTCGATCATCGCCGATTTGGAAATCTTCGGATTCCACTCTTCCTTGGGATAGAGCGCCACATCAAATTCGTTGTTGTAAAATCCCGCCACATCGGTTCCGTCATCCGGACGACCGGTCTGGGACACGACTTTTCTCACCTGCGGAAACTGCAGCATGATGCCGCGCATCTGGTTCGCCACCTGCACTGACCGGTCCAAAGAGATACTGTAAGGCAACGTGGCGCGCACCCAGAGTGAACCCTCATCGAGTTCCGGGATAAATTCACTGCCCAGAAATTTAAAAGAGTAAAATCCAAGTACGATCACGATCGCCGATAACAGCAGCGAGGATCTCTTGTGATGAAAGACAAAACTGAATCCCTTCATGATCCAGCCTGTCAGCACATGCGTGAACGGATTGTGTTTTTCGCGAACGTTTTTTGACAGCAACGCCTTCACCAGCACCGGCACCAGGGTGAGGGTGAACAGCAGCGCGCCGATCAGGGCAAAGCCAAGCGTATAGGCCAGCGGGGAGAAAAGTTTCCCTTCCACTTTCTGAAACGAGAAGATGGGCAGCAGCGCCGTGATAATGATCAGTTTCGAAAAGAAAATCGCTTTCCCGAGTTCGGCGCCCTTCATCTTGATCATGCCCATCTTGGCCAGTTTATTGAACCGATCCATACCGGCCTCTTTGGCCCGGTGATCGAGGACGACAAACAGACCCTCCACCATCACTACCGCACCGTCGATGATGATCCCGAAATCGATCGCGCCAAGCGAGAGCAGGTTCGCCGACATACCCATCCAGTTGAGACAGATAAAGGCAAACAGCAGCGCCAGCGGAATAATGATCGATACGATCAGCGTGGTGCGCCAGTTGAACATGAACAGGGACACGATGAGCGTCACCAGCAGAATGCCTTCGATGAGGTTATGCATCACCGTATGCGTGGCATATTTGATCAGCTCTTCCCGGTTATAAAACGGAACGATCTTGGTGTCGGGGGGCAGCACGCGGTCATTGAGCTTCGCGATCTTTGCTTTGAGTCCCTTGATTACTTTGTCAGGATTTTCTCCCTTGCGCATCAGCACGATGGCTTCCACGGCATCCTTGGTATCGGTTACCTTGCGCGTGCCGCCGGTATCGATCGCATCGGAACGTCCCACTTCACCCAGCCTGGGCAGGCTTGATACTTCCACATCGGCCACATCTTTCACTAGTACCGGAATGCCATTGACATTCTGGATCAGGATATTTTTTATTTCATTGATGTCATTGAGCAGCCCGATGCCCCGGACGATATAGGCCTGAGAATTTTTTTTGATGACGTCTCCGCCGATATTGATATTGCTTTTACTCACGGCATTGGATACATCCAACGGTGTGATGCCCAACCCCGCGAGTTTCTGCGGGTTCACCTGGATTTCATACGATTTTACGGAACCGCCGAAACTTACGATGTCTGCTATACCCGGCACGGACCGAAGCTCCCGGTCCACGGTCCAGTCCTGGATCGTTTTCAGTTCCCGCGGATCCCGGAAACTGCTTTCCAGCGTATACCGGAACACTTCTCCCGTAGGACCGGTCGGCGGCTGCACCTGCGGAATAATATTATCCGGCAGCGTCACATTCTGCAGCATGTTGTTTACCTGCACGCGGGCATAGTTATCCTGCACATCATCTTCAAAAATCAGTTTGACCACAGACAGTCCGAAGATGCTGGTGGAACGCAGGCTGGTTTTCCGGTTCACGGGGTTCAGCGAAATTTCGATCGGGATCGTCACAAATTTCTCCACTTCTTCGGCGCTTCTCCCGGGCCATTGGGTGATGATCGTGATTTCGGTATTCGTCACATCCGGAAATGCCTCGATCGGCATATTGTGGAAAGTGATGATACCGTATATCACGAGGATGGCGGTCGAGAAATAAATAAAGTATTTATTCTTAAGAGAGAAAGCGAGTATGCTTCTGAGCATTTTGTTCATCCGACAATTTTTTTTGGACTAACTGTTAAGTTCCTGGTAAATGAGCAATGCTTCCGAGGCCACGACGCGTTCGCCTTCCACCAGGCCGGCAGATATGAACGTGTGGTCGCCGACGGCATTCAGCACTTCAACCGGCCGGATCGTGATATCTGACGGACTTTTATACACCAGTACATAGTACTGGCTGTGGTCGAAGATCAGCGCTTTGGATGGAATGCTGATCATGCTTTTGTTTTCCATATTGCTGACCGTGACATTGGCGAACATTTCAGGTTTGAGCAGGTAACCGGGATTGGGCAGCACGATGCGGAGTTTCATCACCTTATTGGTCGGGTCGAGCACATTCATGATCTTGTCTACCCGGCCATGAAATATTTTTCCGGGATAGGAAAGCGTGGTCACATTCACACTGTCCCCCATTTTGATCAGGCTGATATTTGATTCGTACGCATTGGCCATCACCCACACCGTTTTTAAATCGGAGATCGTAAACAATCCTGTTGAATTGTCTGACCGGATGGTCATGTTGTTGTTGATCATTTTTTCCACCACGAATCCGCTGATCGGCGCTTTCACCGAATAGTCGCCATTGAGGCTTCCGCCATTAAGTCCCAGCACGCGTTCGGATTTCTGGAGGGTGGATTTTGCCTGGTTGAGGCTTTCCTGGGCAGACAGCAGGTCGCGCTGGGAAGCCAGACCGCTTTTGTACATGTCTTCGGCGGCTTCTGCCGATTTGCGGGCGATTTCAAGGTTTGATTTTGCCGTCACCAGGTCATTGCTGTAGCCCGCCATTTCCGAACTGCGGATCTGGGCAAGGGTCTGGCCCTTTTGCACATAATCACCGAGGGCCACTTTGATATCGCTGGCCATGCCGCTGATCATCGGATAGAGTTTGATCACATTGTCCTCATCGAAATCGACTTTTCCCGTGAGCGTAAGGGCGTTCACCACTTTGGCGCTGCCGACGGTGTCAATCTCGAGGATTTTCAGGAGGGAATCCGGTACGACATATCCCTGTTTTTCTTCGCTGACAGGTTCATTCGAATGGCAGGATTGCAACAGCAACAGGGCTGCGCAGCACACCGGAAAAAAAAGGCGGGTCATATTGATCGGTTTCATCTTGATGAATTAATGTTGAAAGAAGTCAGTTCCGGTATAATAATTCAGGTCTTCGAACGCGCTTACCCGGTTGAACCGGACTGCGTTGGAAGCGAGGATATTTTCTTTGTACGAATCATAAAAGTCAAGGAAATCCAGGAGCGTCAGATTCCGCTTCTGATAATTGATCAGCACTTCATGCAGCAGGCGGTCAAAATCCGTGAGAAATTTCGGATCGATATTATGGTACATTTTATTGTTGGCGTAGGCCTTCTGCAGGGAACGGTATACATCTTCCTGCACTGTGGCTTCGCTGCTTTGCTGCAGGGCCGTATTGGCGGCAATCGTTGCTTTTGCTCCCTGTATATTTCCTTTGTTGCGGTTGAAGAAGGGAAGATCGATCGCTGCCCCCAGGCTGGTGAGGTTGTTCACATAACTGCCCTGCTGATCGTAGGCGAGCGACAGCGTCAGGTTCGGCACAGCGAGTGCCTTCTGATAATTGTAATTCAGTTTTCCTGCTTCCACATTGGCTCGTGCAATCTGCAGGTCGGTCCGGTTGTGCAGGGCAGAATCCAGCAGTGTATTCAGCGTGAAACGATCCGGATTCAGGGCTTCGATCACCGATGTATCCACCAGTGGAATGATATAGGCATTTTTTACCTGCAGCACCAGGCGCAGGTCGCTTTCCGCGCTGGTGATCTGATTGACCAGATCGTTGTATTCACTCTGCAGCGTGTAGAGCTGGGCCTTTACCCGCACCACTTCCTTTTCCGCGATATATCCCTTTCCTTCCTGTTCATTGAAGGCATTGACCACCTGCTGAAGCGAACTGATTTCGTCATTGTAGACCAGAGCTGACTTCTGCAGATAGTAGATATTATAAAAATCAGTGCGCAGGCTATACTTGAGGGTGCGGATCAGATCGTAGAACTGATATTCCGCCAGTTTGCCGTAGGCCTGGGCAATTTTAACCTGTTTGTTTCGCTGCCCGGCCAGGTAGATCAGCTGGGAGAGCTGCGCCGAAAGTTCACCCCCGTTCTGGCCACTGCCGGTCGGGAATATTTTTTTCGTTTGCGAATTATACAGACTGTAGAAAGCGGACAGATTGGGATTCGGATACAGTTTTGCCTGAACCACCTGGGCTTTCTGGATATCGATATTGTATTTCTGCGCGAGCAGGGAGAAGTTGCCGCCCAGGAACAGTTTTTCAGCGCTGTCCATCGTCAGCCGAAGAGAATCTGCCGGCGCCTGTGCCTGCGTGGTGATGATCCACGCGAGTCCGATCAAAACAAAAAAGGGTTTTCTGAGCATAAGTGTTTGCTATTAGATATTGGTAACCGCTGCATTAAAACGAAATCCCACGCCGTGAATTGTTTCGATATTAATAGAAGGGTCTGCTTTAAAATATTTTCTGAGTTTGGTGATGAAAACGTCCATGCTGCGGCCCAGGAAATAATCATCCTTGCCCCACACATTGAGGAGCACCTCTTCGCGTTTCAGGATCCGCAAAGGGTGTTCACACAGAAATTTCAGCAGGTCCGCCTCTTTCTGGGTGAGGTTAAAGTCGCTGCCCGCCAGGGTTAGTTTGAGATCGGTAAAGGAAAACAGGAAGGGGCCGATCTGAAAAGCCACGGCATCGTCTGAGTGCATTTTTTTTGTACGGCGGAGAAATACTTCCATCCGCATCAGCAATTCCTGCATGCTGAATGGTTTGGTGATATAATCATCGGCACCGGTTTCAAAACCACGGATGCGGTCTTCCTGCAGCGAGCGGGCGGTGAGAAAAAGGATCGGAATCAGGTCGCTTTGCTGGCGGATTTTTTTGGCTACCGCAAATCCGTCATGATTTGGCATCATCACATCCAGCAGGCAGATATCAAAACTGTCCTTATTGAATTTTTCAATGGCTGCCTGGCCGTCGGGACAAAGGATCACGTCGTAGCCCGCATCGGAGAGATTGTCTTTGATCACATATCCGAGCGAAAGATCATCTTCTGCCAGGAGTACTCTTGATTTTGTGGCCATAACTTTTGGTTGATGTTGACTGAAAACTTTTAAAAGGGTAATTCAAGCCTGAACTCTGTTCCGATGCCTGGTACACTATTGACAATAATCTTTCCACCATGGGCGTCCATGATCCGTTTCACAAAATCCAGGCCCATGCCGAATCCCTTCACATCATGCACATTGCCGGTGGGCACGCGGTAAAATTTCTTAAAGATATTTTTAAGATATTTTTTTTCAATCCCGATCCCGTTATCCTTAATCGAAATATAATAGTCGGTCAGTTCCTTTTCTGCCACCACGAGAATTTTCGGATCATCTGAATATTTCAGGGCATTTTCCAGGAGATTAACGACGGCAAGCTCCAGATGGGTTTTGTCGCCATGGATCATCGTTTCGATATCCCTGATATGCAAATCGATCCGCGCATTTTTCTGTTCCACCAGCGGCTGCAGTTTGCTGAGCGCCTGTTCGATGAGTTGCGCCGGATTCACCATTTCCTTTTCGAGCGGAAATTTTTTTGTTTCCAGCGAAGCGGATTTCAGCAGCTTCTCCACCTGGTTCTGCAGGTGTTCCGTCTGGTGCTGGATGATTTCCGCATAGCGTTTGAGGCGTTCGGGTTTCTGAACGATGACGTCCTGGGCCAGTACGTCGCCGGCGATTTTGATCACCGCGAGCGGCGTTTTGAATTCGTGGGTGAAGTTATTGACGAAGTCTTTTTGAATTTCGGCCAGAAACCGCTGCCGGTAAAAATAAACGAGACTGATGGCCAGACCGATCAAGGCCAGCGCCAGCCCGATGCTGCTCACGATCCAGAAAACCATTTCGCTGAGGATATAGGACGACCTGTGGGGGAAATACAGGAGGATATGATCAAAACTTTCGTTGTATACCGGGAGGCCGATGCCAGCCTGGGTCATCTGGGTGGTTGCTGCCGTCGGAATATATTCCTGGTAGATATATTTTTTCTGTGCGCTGCTGTAGGCGCCCAGCTTGACATCGGTCAGCACATCAAAATCGACGAATTCGCGCTGAAGATAATAGGTCAGGGAATCTTTCGGCGGGATCGTATCGGCCCGGAAAAGAAAATAATCGGTTTCCGGGTTCAGGATCAGCTGCTGGAGGTTTACGGCCGGGTTGTCGTTCATCTGGAGGTCTTCAAAAACGCCCCGGAGACTTTTGACCACATTGTTGTTGAACTGCTTTTTTTCAAAGGAATAGACCTTGGTCAGCCAGAATACCTGCACGATGATGATCAGACCGATCAGCAGGGTTGCGGAGAGCACCAGCCATTTCAGGGTATATACGCGCATGGTTTTGAAAAATATCAAAATGCAAAATTGAGGTAATTCATTGTGTAGGGAAAGACAAATATGGTTAACTTAGGGTTAAAGACTTGAAACTCAATATCTACTGGCGGTTAACAGCGAATTCATTTGGCATTACCGGCCGATTTGAATAAATTTATTCTGTTAACGATTATAAATCAAAATTGATATCATGAAAAGAATCCTGCTTGCCTTTTCTCTCCTGTTAACCTTTACCTGCGCCAGTTTCGCCCAGACAACACCCAAGAAGCCTGTAACACACGCTTCCACCACGAAAAAAGACGGTACGGCCGACATGCGTTTCAAAGCAAACAAAGATGCAGCCAAAACCAAGACAGCCGCGACAACCACACACCTGAAAAAAGATGGCACGGCAGACAAGCGTTTTAAGGAAAATAAAACAAAGAAATAGTCTACTTTCATTGCTCACTCAATACTCCATTACATGAAAACAATCATCGCCTTCCTGCTCCTGTTTATGGCTTTCGGAACAACAGCCAATGCGGCGCCGAGGCATCAGCCACGTCCGCCCATGCATCATCGTCCGATCCATCACCCGATCCGTCATCGCCGCATCATCCATCACCGCCGGATGATTCATCGTCACCGCGTGATACATCACCGTTAGATAATGGTGTGATGCCAATACAGCACATTCTTGTATTCGTGTAACAAACAATCGGTAAAACATAAAAAAACCCTGCAGAACGCAGGGTTTTTTTTTATTTCGTCAGGGCTTTCTTGATGATCGGGGGACTTGTTTTCACCGGGACCGCATCCACGATGCCCAGGGGTTTATTTTTGGCCAGATCCACCAGTACTGGGGCAGCCACAAAAATGGATGAGTATGTTCCCGTAATGACGCCGATCAGCATGGCGAAGGCAAATCCGCGGGTTACTTCACCGCCAACCAGGAAGAGGATGAGCAGGGTGAGGAATACCGTGAGAGACGTCATGATCGTGCGGCTCAGCGTCGCGTTTACCGAACGGTTGATGATCTCCGCCTTGGTGGCGCCCTTCATGGTGCGGCTGTTTTCCCGGATCCGGTCAAATACGATCACCGTATCATTCATGGAAAAACCAATCACCGTCAGGATGGCCGCGATAAAATGCTGGTCGATTTCCAGCGGGAACGGCACAATGTTTTTGAAGAAGGAAAATACCGCCAGCATAACGAACACATCATGCAGGAGGGCGATGATCGTTCCCAGCGAATAACGCCAGTCACGGAAACGCACGAATATATACAGGAAGATAAATACCAGCGCGAAGATGGTTGCTTTATACGTACCTGATTTGAGGTCGTCGGAAATGGACGCGACGACTTTTTTCGACTGCATGATAAACTTCGTACTGCGGAAATCCTGTTCGGACGTATTCGCCGGCAGGAATGGCAGCAGTCCGGTGTAGAGTTTGGTTTTCACGATGGAATCTGCTGCGAGGCTTTCCTGCTCTACCAGATAGTCGGTGGTGATTTCCAGCTGCTCGTTGGTGCCATAGGTTTTGACTTCGGGATATTTTCCGAATACCTTATTGAGGGCATCTTTTACCGGTTGTTCCTGGATCGGGCGGTTGAAGTTTACGATATAACTGCGGCCTCCCAGGAATTCAACGCCTTTTTTGAAACCGTTGAAGAAGGAGCCGACACCCAGCAGCAACACGACCACGGAGATCATGTAAGCGTACTTACGGTATTCGATGAATTTATAACTAGCATGTTTGAACACCCGGCGGGAGATGCCCGTGAAATACTCAAAATGCCTGTTCTTGTTCATGTAAAAATCCGTCACCATGCGCGATACGAGGATACCGCAGAAAAGGGACAATACGATACCCAGCATCTGGGTGGTGGCAAAACCAAGTACCGGTCCGAGACCGAAATAGGCGAGGATCGCGGCAGTCGCAAACGTCGTAACGTGGGCATCCAGTACGGGCGCCAGCGAACGGCGGTATCCGTCGTTGACGGCGAGCTGGTAACTTTTGCCGCGCGTGAGTTCCTCCTTGATGCGTTCAAAGATGATTACGTTGGTATCCACGGCCATCCCGATGGTAAGCACCAGGCCGGCAATACCGGGAGCGGTGAGGGTGGCATGGAACATACTGAGCACGCCGATGGTGAACAGCAGATTCAGGATCAGGGCGATATTGGCCACCCAGCCTGCCGTATTATAATAGATCAGCATGAGCGTGAAGATCACGAGGAAGGAGATACCGAAGGCAAGCGCACCGCCGGTGACGGCTTTGCGGCCGAGGGTAGGACCCACCACCTGTTCCTGCACGATCCGCGCCGGTGCATTCAGTTTTCCTGACTTCAGGATGTTGGCGAGATCCTGCGCATCTTCCACGGATTGCGCAGAACTGCGGTTGCCCATGGTGATCTGCGAATTCCCGCCGGTGATTTCGTCGTTGACGAATGGAGCAGAATAAACGACATCGTCCAGCACGATGGCGATCGGTCTTCTCTTATTCTCCCGGGTCATTTTTGCCCATACATCCGCGCCGTGTTTGTTCATGCTCATGTCCACCACCACGCCGCCGGAAATCTGGTCATAGTCCTGGCGCGCATCGGTGATCACTTCACCTTCGAGCTCGGCCTTGTCCTTACCCGGAATGGTTTTGATGGCGTACAGCGGCAGGGTATTGACCGTTTTACCATTTTCATCTGTCTGGAGTTTGCCCCAGAGAAATTTCAGGTTGGCGGGCATCTGGTTGCGCACCACCGGGCTGTTGAGATACGTATTCACCAGGCCCGTGTCTTTCAACAAGGGCATGCCGATAAAGGACTGGTATTGCGGTTGACCCTGTTCGTCCTGCTGCGGCGGTACGATGCGGAGTATCTTTAACGGATTGAGGTTCTGTGTTACGACAGTGGAATCAGTGGCTGAATCTGCTTTCTGCAGGGATGTGTCCGTGGAGCCGTTGAGGTATTTCTGCAATGCGAGGTTGGCGTTTTCCAACGGCTTGTCGATCTGAGCCACATTGTACACTTCCCAGAACTGAAGGTTGGCGGTTGACTGCAGGTATTTCCTGACACGATCCGGATCCGTAGCGCCCGCCAGTTCCACATTGATGATCCCTTTGTTTTCATCCAGGTTGATGGTAGGCTGCGAAACGCCGAATTTATCAATGCGTTTGGTAAGCACCTGGAAAGTCTGCTTCATGGCGGCAGATGCCTGGTCGTGGATATAACTGATCACTGAATTATCGGAGGATTCAAAATTCAGTTTGTTGCGGTTCGGATTTGCAAAAAGAGGTGCCAGTTTACCGGCAGGATCCACTTCTTTATAGGCACTGGCAAAAAGATCGATAAAGTTGGTGCCCCCGCTGGTAAGTTTTTTCTGCGTGGCCACGGCGATGGCTTTGACGAGGTTCGGATCCCGCGGGTTATTGGCGAGACCCTTGATCAGGCCGTCGAGCGAGATATCGAGGGTAACGTTGATGCCTCCCTGCAGGTCAAGACCAAGCAGCAGTTCGCTTTCTTTGGATTTCTGGTAGGTGGTACCCCACCAGGTGATCTTGCTGTCTTTGGTGCTGTCCAGCAACTTCTGGGTTTGGAGCCGGGTAAGGGTTTCCAGGGAATCTTTGTACAGCAACTGGGTTTCCTTGTTTCCGGGATATTTTACTTCCGGCGCAGGGTTGTGATTTTTTACGAAACGGGTGGCTTTCTCTTTCATTGCCGATTCATGACCGTTCACGAACCAGGTAAAAGAAAGCTGGTAAAGGGAAATGATAATCAACAGGCCTGCAAACATGCTTACCAGAGCTCTCATTCGATTCAGTTTTTTTTAAGAGCGGCAAAGATAGGTTTTACCGCCGATAATTAAAATGTTAAGGTGCGGGTTGATAAACAGGCATTTTACTACTTTCACGGCATCAAATCTGCCCTTGCTGATGCGTTATTTTCCGGTCTTTTTTCTCGTCGCGGCCCTGATCTCCCTTTCCTGTAATAAAACCGGCGATGTAGCTTCCAATCACGCCAATATACTGGTAATCAATGCAGCGCCTACGAGCGCTTCCGTAAATGTGTTTTTCAATGATAAAGCGCTGACGGTGAACGGCGCCATTCCCTACGACAGCAATTCGGCGATTCCGGAAAATGTCTATCCCGGCAATGCCACCGCCGGGGTGCATGATTTTTATATCCTCGATGCAGCCAACGACACGCTCATCCCGAGCGGCTTTACTTCTTTCCAGAACGGCCAATATTATTCCCTCTTCGTATTCGACACCCTGGGAGCTTCCAAACGGCTGCAGACGCTGTTCCTGCAGGACAACCTGAACATCCCGAACGATTCATCCTGTTTTCTGCGCTATGTCAATTTTTCTCCGGGCACTTACTACGGCCTGTACATGCTGAACATCACACCACCGGACACCCTTCATACAGCGAACGATACGGTATTTCTCGGCTACAAGAAATACGCCGGCGTTTCCACCAACCCATCCAGTTATACATACACGACCAATCCGCCCGTAAAGGGGGGGCTATTCGATGTGTCCGTGATCGATACGGCTGCCATCCCCAATACGATTGCCCATTTTTCACTCAACCTGCTCGGTGGAAAATCATACACGCTTTACCTGCAGGGGTATGCGGGAAGGTCCGGTGCCGACTCGCTGGCCTTAAAAACGATTCTCCACAATTAGGTGCATAATTCCATCTTTGGATTTCCGTGTTTTCAATACCTTTGCGGCCGCCTGTCCGTCTAACTTTTTAACCACGTAAACCATGCAGTTATCTTCGATCCTTTCCCGTTTCAGCGAACCCGAAACCCTGAAAATGGCCAAGCTTGGCCGCGAACTGAGGGCCAAGGGCATCGATATCATCGACCTCAGTCTGGGAGAACCCGATTTCGATACCCCCGATCACATCAAGGTCGCGGCAAAAAAAGCCATCGATGATAACTGGAGTCATTATACGCCCGTGCCTGGTTTTGCAGATCTGCGCGAAGCCATCTGCTTCAAATTCAAGCGCGACAACAACCTCGATTATAAGCCCGAAAATATCGTGGCATCTACCGGTGCCAAGCAGAGTCTTGCCAACGTGATCCTGGCCCTGGTAGACGATGGCGACGAAGTGATCATCCCGACGCCGTATTGGGTTACCTATTCAGAACTCGTAAAAATCGCCCGCGGTAAAGTGGTGGAAGTACATACCACGCTCGAATCAAAATTCAAGATCACGCCCGCGCAGCTGGAAGCGGCCATCACGCCAAAGACAAAGGTGTTTTTGTTTTCTTCTCCCTGCAATCCCTCCGGCGCCGTATACAGCCGGGACGAACTCAAAGCACTTGCAGCCGTTTTTCAGAAGCATCCGGAGGTCAGCATTATTTCCGATGAGATCTATGAATACATCAACTTCGTGGGTTCGCATGAAAGCATTGCCCAGTTCCCCGAAATAAAAGAGCAGATCATCATCGTCAACGGACTCAGCAAGGGTTTTGCCATGACAGGCTGGAGACTGGGGTATATCGCCGCTTCGGTTGACATCGCCAAAGCCTGCGAGAAACTGCAGGGGCAGTTCACCAGTGCCACGAGTTCCATTTCTCAGAAAGCGGGCGTGATCGCACTGACGACAGACCTGAAGCCTTCTCTTGAAATGGTCGAAGAATTCGCCAGGAGAAGAAAAAAAACCATGGAACTGGTGGGCGGCATTCCCGGCATTAAATGCTTCGAACCCGAAGGGGCTTTCTATATTTTCCCGGATATCTCTTCCTATTTCGGCAAATCCGATGGCACCAATGCCATCGGCAATTCGAATGATTTCTGCATGTACCTGCTGAATACGGCGCACGTGTCTTCCGTGATGGGAGATGCTTTCGGAGAACCCGATTGCGTACGGTTCTCTTTTGCGAACAGCATGCCGAACATTGAAAAAGCCTGGGATCGCATTAAGACTGCGCTGGCGAAGCTGACATAAGGAGTTGCCGGTGGATGGCGAGCACCTGGGGAATCAGTGCGGAACTTTCATCGTTGATTATCACAAAATCGCAGCGTTCCATTTTTTCTGCGTCGGGCCATTGGTTGCCGACCCTTTCCATTACCTTTTCTTTCGATGATCCGTCGCGGCTCATCACGCGCGCGATCCGAAGCGGCTCTCCGGCGGTGACGCCGATCACGTAGTCGAACTGATCCTGGATCCCTGCTTCGAAGATCAGCGCGGCTTCCTTTATCGCATAGGGCGTGGTTTGATGTTTCATCCAGGCCATGGAGTGGATGCCGGTGGCAGGATGGACGATGGCATTCAGCTGCGACAATTTTTCAGGGTTCCGGAATACAAGGTCGCTGAGTTTCTTTCTGTTGAGAATGCCGTCTGTGTACACATCCGCCCCAAAAGCCGCCTTCAACTGATCCTTCAACAGGGGGTCTTCATTCATCAGGCGCTTGGCTTCTTCGTCAGCATAATAGACGGGTATACCCAGGACTTCAAAAATCCGGGCTACGGTTGTTTTTCCCGAACCGATGCCTCCGGTGAGCGCGATGCTGAGCATTTGTAAATGTAGTTTTTTTGTTTCACGCGACGGGGAAGGTTTCACGCGACGACGCAACGGATGCGCAACGCCGCAACGAGAACAGGAATTAACAAAGGCACAAGATGTGAATCGTTGTGCCTTCGTGGCGGCGTTGCGCATCCGTTGCGTCGTCGCGTGAAACCAATCCATGAAACCA
>CAZZYD010000061.1:0-15383 GCA_964658175.1 uncultured Puia sp.
GTCGGCAATGATCTGTCAGCCGCCGTCGGCTACTCAGTCGTTCCGTTATTTTCCGCAAGCCGTCTCCGGTATATCAACCCCCTGTATTTTTTCCGTTTGCGAAAACTGATCCGGACTGAAAACGCCGGCTACCTGCTCATCGAACATCCTTATTTTGGATGGCTGGCCATGCTGCTCAAACGTTTCTGTGGCGTGTCGCTGCTCGTTCGTTCGCACAATATTGAAGGGCTCCGCTGGAAATCCCTGGGCAAGTGGTGGTGGAAATGGCTCTGGCATTATGAGCGGGCCACCCACCGGGCAGCCAACCACAGTTTCTTCATTCAGGATAACGATATGGCCTATGCGATTTCTGCTTTTGGCCTGGATCCGGCGAAATGCAGCACCATCACGTATGGCATCGAGATCGAGCAATCGCCGCCGGTGGAAGAAAGGGCCCGGGCCAAAGCGATGCTGCGCACGAAATACGGTTTATCCCCCGCCCATCACCTGCTGTTGTTCAACGGTGATTTTTCCTACGCGCCCAACCGTGAAGGACTGCAATACATTTTGGATGAAATCCATCCCCGGTTGAATAAGATGAATTTTCCCTATGCCATCCTAATCTGTGGCCGGGGCGTGCCGACCGATTTATTGCAAAAAGACCTGGACGGCATCATTTTTACCGGTTTCGTAGACCAGATGCCACCCTATCTGCTCGGAGCCGACAGCTTTATCAATCCGGTTTTGCGCGGTGGCGGTATCAAAACAAAATTGGTGGAAGCCCTTGGCTATGGCATGCAGGCTGTATCCACCCTCACCGGTGCATTGGGTATCGACCCGGCCATTTGTTCAGGCAAGCTGACACTCGCCGCTGACGATGACTGGACTGCCTTTGCGAACGGCGTGATGACCAACCGGCATGCAGACGGGCCGCAGGGGGCGTTTTATTACGCACATTTTTTCTGGGGATCCATCGCCGCCAGGGCGGCGGCAGTACTTGCATAAAAAAACCTCCGGGCTGCGGAGGTTTGTATAAAGATCAAAAGATCGGTTACCATTTGTCTACTTCTTCCAGGTCGCCGGCTGTCGGGGTGATCGGCGCTTCTTCTTTTACTTCCACTTCTGCCACCTGCACCACGGGGTCGATCACGGCAGACTGCACGGGCTGCTCCAGGTGATCGATGTGAACGGCTGCCAGGTGTTCGCCGGGGATATGGTCGGATGCCATATGGTCTCCGCCTTCGCCATTTTCAGTCAGCTGGTCGTGGTTGTATGCGTCAAAATCGAAGTCAGGCATCAGGTCTGTCTTCACATAGTCAACGGCTTCGGTAAGTGCTTTGATGAATTTATTGAAATCTTCCTTGTAGAGGAATATTTTGTGCCTGTCATACCCGTCTTCATTGAATTTTTTACGGCTTTCGGTGATGGTCAGATAATAATCGTTGCTGCGGGTAGCCCGCACATCAAAAAAATACGTCCTGCGCTTACCGGCCCTGATCCTTTTGCTGTATACGCTCTCCATCCTTTTTTCATTGTTCTCGTAAGCCACTTTGGTATGTTTTAGGTAAAAAATTAAACAAGCTGCTACAAATATAATATTGTTTTGGAACTGGCAAAATTTGCTTCAGTCGCGGGTTTGCGCTTCTTCGTTGCTTTCCTGCTGCTGTTCGTAGAGCCTGGCATAATGTCCCTGCAACGCGATGAGGTCGCCGTGGGTGCCGGTCTCCACGATCCTGCCGTTGTCCAGCACGATGATGCTGTCAAACTCAAAAAGGGAGAAGATCCGGTGGGTAATGATGATGGCGGTCTTATTCTTCAGGTAGGCATAGAGGTTGTTAATGATCTCCCGTTCGGTGCGGGCGTCCACGGCGCTGAGGCAATCGTCAAACACCACCAGTTCATGGTCACCGGCCAGCGCACGGGCGATGGATAAACGCTGTTTCTGACCACCGCTGAGGTTGACGCCGCGTTCACCGATGAGGGTATCGTATTTTTCGGGAAAGGATTCGATCTCCCGTTCAACATTGGCCGAAGTGGCGGCGCGGACTGCATTTTCGGGTTCAGGCTTGTCGGCACCGAAGAGGATATTCCCACGGATCGTGTCGCTGAAGAGAAACACATCCTGGGGTACATAGCCGATCTGCCGGCGGAGGGCCTGCAGGTCGAGGTCGCGCAGGTCCTGTCCGTTGATGCTGATCTTTCCTTTGCCCGGATCGTAAAAGCGCAGCAGCAGCTGCGCGATCGTTGTCTTGCCACTGCCGGTTCTGCCGATGATGGCAATCTTCTCTCCTTTCCGGATCTCGAGATTGAAATTCTTCAGTGCGTGAATGCCGGTATTGGGATAGGTGAATTCGATGTTGTCAAAGCGGATCTCCTGCAGTTCGTTGAGCGTGGCCGGAACATCCGGCGTCCGGATCACCGGCACGGTTTCCAGAAATTCATTGAGTCTTTTCTGCGATGCGGATGCACGCTGGATCATGCTGGCTACCCAGCCGATGGCGCTCACCGGAAAGGTGAGCATCGTGATATAGATGATGAATTCGGTGATGGTGCCGAGATCGGTGTGGTGCGTGCCGCGGATCACGTACATGCCACCGATCATGATCGTAAGCAGGGTGCTGAGACCGATGATCAATCCCATCGACGGAAAATAAATGGCTTCCACTTTGGCCAGGTTGATCGCATTCTTCCGGTATTCCTCACTGTTGTCTTCAAAAAAATGCAGCATCGCCTTTTCCTGCACGAATGATTTGATCACCCGAATGCCGCTGTACGATTCCTGCGCGTTGGTGGTGAGGTTGCTCAACAGCGCCTGGATGCGTTCACTTCTTTTGTGGATGATATTGTTTACATAATAAATGGTGATGGCCAGGATCGGCAGCGGCGCCAGCACATACAGCGTGAGCAGTGCATCTTTTTTTATCATGAAATACAGGCTGAATCCGATCGTGGCCAGCAGGTTGATCAGGTACATGATCGCCGGACCCGTGTACATGCGCACACGGCTGACGTCTTCGGCCATGCGGCTCATCAGATCGCCCGTGCTGTGCGTTTTATAGAATCCGGTGTCCAGCAACTGATAATGATCGTATACTTCATTTTTCTGGTCGTACTCGATGTGACGGCTCATGACGATGATGGTCTGCCGCATGAAGAACATGAATATGCCGCCGATCACGGCAAGCACCAGCAGCGTGACGCCGCAGATCGCGATCTTATGGCCGAAGGACTGGTGGGAAACGTCCATCTGCCGGATAAACTTCTTTACGAGGATATCGTAGTCGGCCGTATCCTTGCGCTGGGTGATGGCCGTCTTGCGCGCATCATTTGAACGCCCGGCCCCGCCGGTGGTCAATTCCTTTTCCACGGCGTTCACGACATATCCCGTCACCTGGGGGGTGAGTATGCGAAAATAATTTGACAGCACAACAAAGAGAATTCCAAATAAAAACCGCCACCGGTACTTCCAAAAATATTTATTGACCGCCTTGAGATATTTCAACAAAAAAATTTTAGCTCAAGGCAAATTTAACGCTTATCGGACGGATATGGACAAACCGCCCGGTAACGGACGCAAATGAAAAATGCCGGCGCGGAGCCGGCATTTCGGTAAAATATAGCGGTTTGCATAATCAGATTTCGCGGGGCTGTTCCACAATGCCTTCGCGGGTGGAGACCAGCAGTGTGCCCTGCATGTATTTTTCTGAATGCTGGCTTGCATCCAGTCCTTCTTCCTCTTCTTCCTTGGTCACCCGGAGGGTGAGGATGAAGTTGATGAATTTGAAGATGGCAAAGGAAACGAGAAAGCTGTAGGAAACCACGATCAGCAGGGCCTTCACTTCTGTCCAGAAGAAAGCGGGGTTGCCATAGAATAAGCCGTTGTTTCCGCTTTCGTTCACCGTTTTCGTGGCGAAGATGCCCGTCATCAGCATGCCGACGATACCACCGAGGCCGTGACAGGGAAATACATCCAGCGTGTCATCGAGGCGTGTTTTTGACCGGTAATATACCGCTGTATTGGAAATGACCGCAGCCACGACGCCGATAAAAATGCTTGGAGTGATGGCGACATATCCGGCGGCGGGAGTAATCGCTACAAGGCCTACCACCGCACCGATGCAAAAGCCCAGCACGGAAGGTTTTTTGCCTTTCAATACATCAAAGAACATCCAGGAAAGACCCGCTGCGGCCGCGGCCGTATTGGTGGTGGCAAAAGCAGATACCGCCAGCGAACTGGAAGCACCGGCCGAACCGGCGTTAAAGCCAAACCAGCCAAACCAGAGCAGTCCCGTGCCGATCAGCACATAGGGAATGTTGGCAGGCGGCACTTCGATATTGTCCTTATGACTCCGGCGTTGTTTCAGGACGATGGCGCCGGCCAGGGCCGCACAGCCTGCAGAAATATGTACGACGGTGCCACCGGCAAAATCGAGGGCGCCCATCTTGGACAGGATGCCGTCCGGATGCCAGCTCCAGTGGGCGAGCGGGGCGTAGACCAGCAGGCTGAATAAAACGGTAAAAAGGACGTATGATAAAAACTTGATTCTTTCGGCGACGGCGCCCACGACGAGACCGGGGGTGATGATCGCAAACATCAGTTGATACAGGGCGAACAGCGTCAGGGGTACGGTTGCCATACCGGCCCAGGGAAGTCCGGAGTTGACGCCCTTGAACATAAAATGGGTGAACGGATTGCCGATCAGGCCATGCCAGTCTTCCCCAAAACAAAGACTGTATCCCACCACGATCCATAATACCGATACAACGCCGGCTGCGATCAGGCTCTTGATCATCGTGGATATCACGTTTTTCCGGTTGACCATGCCACCATAGAAAAAGGCCAATCCTGGCGTCATAAGGAATACCAGGGCGGTGGCCACCAGCATCCAGGCGATATCTGCCGCACTGTACTTGCCCACATCGTAATTCTTGAGGGTAGGCGCAAAAAGCGCAAAAACGGAGATCGCCAGGAGCACCAGAAAAGGCGAAGCCGTTTTCAAAGAAAGTTTTCTCTTGTCAGCCATTTTAGCAATATTTCTATAAAATTGCATCGTTATCCGGCAAATAATGGATTTATCTTTCGAAAACTTCACATATTTATAAATATAATATATAATCCAACCCCGGATAAGGCAGATGTGGCCATAACAGTAGCAAGGCTTAGCGGTGCGCTTTCAAAAAGGCGAGCAGGGTGGCTTCATCCCAGGAGTCATTGTATTTTTTCCCATTGATGAAAAAGGTTGGGGTGCCATTGACGCCGCTGCGGAGTCCGCCTTCAAAATCGGATTCCACCTTTTTTATGAGGGGTTCTTCTCCCAATGCGTTTTTAAAAGCGGGGGAATCCAGGCCAATGCCTTCAGCGAGCTCAAGAATATGGGCCAGGGAGAGATCCTGCTGGTTTTCAAAAAGGAGGTCGTGCATTTCCCAGAACTTGTCTTTGGTGCCGGCCGCTTCAGACGACACAGCCGCCGTCATCGCATGGGGATGGATTTCTGCCAGTGGAAAATTTCTGAAGATCAGTTTCAGGTCCTGCCCCATCGCTTTTTGTATCCGCTTGATGATCGGATAGGCGCGGCCGCAATGGGGACACTGATAATCGCCATATTCAACGAGTTCCAGCGGGGCATCGGGATTGCCCTGGATATGATCCTGGCCTGAGACGGCGGGTTTTAATGACATCGGTTAACTTTTTGTATTGTCCAGAGATTCGAGTGCATCGAGGATACCATCCGCGCCCGGGTTCATACCGACGGGTGAGAGATAATTCCAGCGGATGATGCCCTGTTCATCGAGCACATACAATGCCCGCTGGCATTCGCCTTCGTGTTCATCGTATACATCGTACAGCCGGGCAACAGCGCCCTTTGGTTCGAAGTCAGCCAGCAGCGGAAAATTCAGCTTGCGGTCCTGTCTGAACGCCAGATGACACCACTTGCTGTCCACGGAAATGCCCAGGACGTCGGCATGGAGCTTATGAAATAATTTGAGTGATTCATTGTAGAGCGCGATCTGGTCGCCGCAAACCGGGCTCCAGTCGGCGGGATAAAACACCAGTACGACCCGCCGGCCCAGCAACTGGCTCAGGCTGATTTTCTGATCCGGTGTTGTATATAATGTAAATTCCGGCGCTTTCGAATTGAGTGCAAGCATGAATTTTTTCTTTAATGGAATTGCGTGAAGTTAGTAATATCTTACCGACGAAATGTTGTACAAATCATCATTAAAATGGTTCAATGCTAGCCGTTTCAAAACCCCTGCGTATTTTTCTGGCATTGATCGCTGTCTGTAGCTGGACGGGTATGATCATCCAGGGATACTTTCAATTTACCAGCAAGTCGGCCAATTTCTATGAGAAACTCATTCGTTTCTTCAGTTATTTCACGATTCTTACCAATCTGATCGTCGCGGTATGCTGCACGGTCCTGGTGATCAATCCCGCATCCAGCGCGGGTCGTTTTTTTTCCCGTGTCAATGTGCTTACCGCCATCACCGTGTATATAGTCATCGTGGGCCTGATCTACAATCTCATACTCCTGTCCTTGTCCAATTTTCAAGGCTGGCAGGTGGTGGGGGACGTGCTCGTACATACTGTAACGCCCATCCTGTTTTTCTTCTTCTGGATTCTACTGGTTCCCAAGAAAACGCTGCGCTGGAAAGATGCATGGCCCTGGCTGATCTATCCCGGTGTGTATATCATCATGATTATGATTCGTGGCGCGCGATCGGGATTCTATCCTTACCCTTTTTTAAATGTATCGGTTGCCGGATACCAGACGGTGTTGCTGAACGAGGGCATCATCGCCGTTACCATTCTTTTGTTTAGCCTGCTCTTTATCGGAACCGGAAAAATGATGGCAAAAAAATGACAGGCTCCTCACCGATTGATTATTATACCGGCCGGATCACCGAATACCAGGCATTGATTGCTGTCCTGCAAAAAAGAAAACAGCGCATTGCGTGGCAACGGACATTCATCGTGCTGATCACGCTGGCCCTGCTCTATTTTTGCCGGGGACAGTCACCCCTACTGCTTGCCGGTATTTTTTTGGCAGGGGTCATCCTGTTTTTCCATCGCGTGCTGAAAGACGGTCAGCTGACCAGCCAAAAGCAACAGGCAGAACGGTTGCTCTTGCTGAACCGGCAGGAAACGGACCTGTTGCAACAAAAATGGGCCGGGTATTATGACGGCAACGACCTCAAACCGGTGGCACATGCGTACGCCGACGATCTGGACCTGTTTGGCGCCGCGTCTCTTTTTCAGTTACTGAACCGCGGCGGCTCGGAACAGTCGCAGCGGCTGCTGGCCAAATACCTGACCGAGCCGATGCCGGTGGATGGGATTCGAAAAATACAGCCCGCGGTTCAGGAACTGTCACAGCATATTCCCTGGCTGCAGGAATTCCTGGCTGCCGGGATAAAAAATCCGATGACCCTGCAGACCGAAAAACGGCTGACCACCTGGATCAATGATCCCGCCCTGCCGTTTTCCGCGCCATCCTGGATGATTTTACTGATCTGTTATCCACTGATCAGTTGCAGCATGCTGGCCCTTTATATTGCGGACATCATCCCAAATAATTATTTTCTGCTTTGCCTGGCGGTATTCCTTTTTATTTCTTCGCGCATCAGCAGTCATATCACCGGCGCCCATGAACAACTCACGGGTATCGCCCCGGAGATCCAGGGCCTCTCGCAGCAGCTGGCACAACTCGAAACAGCTTCTTTCCAATCGGAATTCCTGCGTGAACAACAAAACAGGATTGGTCAGTCAGGCCATTCGCCCGCCTCCCGTCAGATACGACGCCTCAACGGTATTCTCAAACGTTTTGACTACCGGTATAATGTATACGTTTTTTATGTGCTGAACACCTTCTTCCTCTGGGATTGCTGGCAGATCCGGGCCCTCAATCACTGGAAGACCAGCAACCGGGCGGGCATACCCCGCTGGTTTGAAGCCATCGCTAAAATGGAATACCTCGCCGGCCTCAGCATCTGCTCCTTCAATCACCCCGGCTGGGCTACGCCGGTGATTGCGCCTGATTTTTTCACCCTGGAAGGGGACGCCATCGGGCATCCGCTGATACCCGAAGCAAAGCGGGTGGACAATTCATTTACCCTGCAGGGAATTGGCAAGATCGCGCTGATTACCGGCTCGAACATGGCGGGGAAGAGCACGTTTCTCCGCAGTGTGGGCATCAACCTCGTTTTGGCACAGGCAGGCGCCGTGGTATGCGCAAAGTCATTCAGGTTTTCCCCTGCGCGACTGATCAGCAGCATGCGGATTGCCGATAACCTGGCAGAGAGCACCTCTACTTTTTATGCGGAGCTGAAAAAACTCAAATCCGTCATCGATGCCGTCAATGCCCATGAACCTGTTTTTATTCTGCTGGATGAAATGTTACGCGGCACCAATTCCAACGACCGGCACCTCGGTTCAGAAGCGATGATCCGGCAATTGATCCGGCAGGATGCAGTAGCGATGGTTGCCACCCATGATATTTCACTGGCGAGTCCCGATCCCGCGCTCCGCAGCGGCATCACCAATTATTATTTTGATGCGCAGGTGAGCAATGACGAACTTTACTTCGACTACCGCTTGAAGCCGGGCATCTGTCAAAGCCTCAATGCATCCATCCTCATGCGTAAGATCGGGATCGATATTCATCCTTAAAATACAATCCATGTTTAAAAAATCTCTGCTGGCGCTTTTAATGATATCATGCTATGGTCATTTGGCCGCTGCGCCGACAAAAGACATTTATGAAATCAGGATCTATTCGCTCAAAAACGACAGCCAGGTGCTGGCGACCGACAATTACCTCAAAAACGCGCTGATCCCGGCCCTGCATAAAGCGGGCATCCTGAAGGTTGGCGCCTTCAAACCGCTCGGCAGCGACACGGCAGCAATAAAAAAAATCTATCTATACATTCCGTATACTTCCCTGGGTGAGTGGGCTTCCGTTAAAACGGCACTCAGCAATGACGCGGCTTTTATCGCAGCGGGAAAATCTTACGCGTTTAGTCCGCTCACCGCCTTGCCTTTTCTGCGCGTGGAATCGATCCTGCTTGAAGCTTTTGATGGCGCGCCCGGTTTTACTCCGCCGGCGCTGGGCGGCGATCCGTTGGCCTGGATTTATGAACTGCGGAGTTATGAAAGTCCGACCCTTCACCTGGCTGAAAGAAAAAAAGAGATGATCAGTCACGGGGGTGAGATCCCGCTTTTTGACCGCCTCGGCTTCCACGGTGTTTTTTATGCAGAAGTATTGGTGGGCAGTCATATGCCCAACCTCATGTATATGACGGTGTACAGTGATACCGCCGCCCGTACTGCACACTGGAAAGCTTTTGGCACTTCTCCCGAATGGATAAAAATGACAACCGATCCCCAGTGGGAAAACAAGGGTTCGGTATCCCATATTGATAGTGTGCTGATGATGAGGACGGGGTACTCTGATTTGTAAGGTTATTTCACGCGACGGCGCAACGGAGCAAACTCGGTTTGAAAATTATTTACATAAACCTGTTGACAGTAGCCAATCCTTTTCGCAGCGTCGTCGCGCATCCGTCGCGCCGTCGCGTGAAACCGATCGCCTTTGCGAGAACCCGATCAATATTTAGAAGACTCCCCTACCCCGGCCACTGCCTTCAAAATAAAACTCCGCAAATGATCGGTGGATGCGATCAGGTCTTCCTTCCGGAGGTAAAGCATATGTCCGCTGCGGTATCCCTCCCATTCCAGCCGGTCTTTGAGTTTTCCGCTGGGATCCAGTTGCCAGATATCATATTTCGCATTGAAATAATCACAGGCTCCATCGTAGTATCCTGATTGTACGAGCAGGTGCAGGGAAGGATTTTCAGCCATCGCCAGGCGCAGGTTCTCGCCGGTATGGTCGTTCTGATTATTCCAGGGAAAAACGCTGCCGAACATATTATATTTCAGGTCGGTTTTATAATGCAGATCCTGCCGGAGATAAATGTTGATGGCTGGCGTAAACGAATGCAGCCAGGAACTCAGCTCGGCATTATAATCTGGTGTAACACCGGCTTCCTGCCGGTCGATGCCGCGATAACGCGAATCCAATCTCCCGATGGTAAATCCTTTGTCGCGCAGCAGTTCTTTCCAGAAAAGATCTGCCGGGATCAGGAGGTTGCTTTGCAGTATGAGTTTTTCCGGAAGTCCGCAATAGTGCGCCATTTTTTCTGCGAGTTCTTTTTTCCTGGCTTCTTCCAGGAAACCGCCATGGGTCATCGCCGGGATCAATTCATTCACTTTAAAATTTTCCACTTCCGGCAACAGCTGCTCCAGCGGTTTTTGCTGCAGTTCGGGCGTGAGCGCCTTGTGATACCAGGCAGTCGCCGCATAGTACGGCAGGCGCAGGGAGGCCGCCACGCCATCGGCCCGCGTAATGCCAAGATCCGTGGGGGAAACAAGCACAATGCCATTCAGGTACATCCACTGATTGTCCTGCAGTTCAAGGGCAAGACCCGATACCCGGGTAGTGCCATAGCTTTCCCCGATCAGGAATTTCGGGGAAGCCCAGCGGTTTTTCCGCGTCACGAAAGTGCTGATCCATTCCGCGAGGTATTTGATGTCTTCGTTCACCCCATAAAAGCTGGATCCCGGAATTTCCTTGCTCACCGGTCTCGAGAATCCTGTATTCACCGGATCGATATACACGATATCGGCGACATCGAGGATTGAATAGGGATTTTCCTTCACGCCATACGGCTGGACGGGATACCCTTCATCGTCGACGTTGAGCCGGCGCGGACCGGTATACCCGATCTCCATCCAAACGGAGGGCGTGCCCGGACCCCCATTGAAAGAAATGACCAGGGGGCGTTTCTCCCGGTCATGGATATCCGTTCTTTCATAATAAGTATAAAATACGCCCGCGATCGGCTTGCCTTCTTCGTCCCATACGGGCTGGGTACCGGTGGTGGCGTCGTAGCTAATCCGCATGCCTTTAATGGTAACCGCTGCATGCGTTGTATTAGAAGAATCGATCTGTAAAAAACGGCTGCCGGGCAGTTCGCGCAGATCACGGCCAAGCGAGTCGGGTTTAGGTTTTTTTTGTGCCTGGGTGTGCAATGCCAGCGCAAGCAGGAGCAAGCAGAGGGGTTTTCTCATGGGGTAAAGATACAAGAATAGGGTTTCACGCGACGGCGCAACGGATGCGCAACGCCGCAACGAAAGGACAAAATTTTAAAACAGAAAAGGAACGGAGAACAGGATCGAAATCTTCGATCGCATCATTGCTGTACGGCTGTGCTGGTGCGGAATGACAAAAATATCGAATGCGGAGAAGAAACGAACTTTACCGTAGCGTCGTTGCGCATCCGTCGCGTCGTTGCGTGAAACAAAATCTTTGCGGGAACCAGGCAGATAAAAAAAAGAAAACCCCCGATGGACAGTCAGGGGCTTTTCAGAGAATAGATTTTAAGCGTTTTCTACAGGACGGACTTGGACATTAATGGTTTTTCTGGACTGGTACTTTCATTGGAATTGGATAGGTCAAAACTAATCCAACCTGGGATGCCGGACAAGCGTGGGAACACTCAATTTTTATCGTAAGTTTACGACAACAACGATTTTTATCTCATATTAAACTATAGATTATGATAGATCCAGGCATGATTACCAACAGTTTTGAATTATCAGGATATCGGGTAACCAGAAATCTTGGCGTGGTGAGGGGCATCACCGTTAGGTCCCGAAGCATCCTCGGAAACCTCGCAGGCGGCCTACAGAGCCTCATCGGCGGAAAGCTGTCCATCTATGTCGAACTCTGTGAAAAAGCACGGGAAGAGGCCTTCCAGCATATGATCCAGCATGCATCGGAACGGGGTGCCAATGCCATCATCAGCATGCGCTATGATGCCAATGAAGTGATGGATGGCGTGACCGAAGTGCTCGCCTATGGCACGGCCGTTTATGTAGACCGGGCTGTTTAGTCAGTGCCAGCCAAAATACTGCTTGGCATTATCGTAACAGATATTCCTGATCAGCTGGCCATTCCAGGCCGGATCGTCGGGCATTTCCCCGTTTTCGATATCGGTGCCGATCAGATTGCACAGGATGCGGCGGAAATACTCATGACGCGGGAAAGAAAGGAAACTCCGCGAGTCCGTAATCATTCCCACAAACCGGCTCAGCAGTCCGAGATTCGAGAGCGTATCCAGCTGTTTTTTCATTCCATCCTGCTGATCCAGAAACCACCAGGCCGCACCCCATTGTATTTTTCCCGGAGATGATCCGTCATTGAAATTCCCGGCCATCGTGGCCATGAGTTCGTTGTCAGCCGGATTGAGGTTATAGAGAATTGTTTTTGCCAGCGTTCCTGCCTCATCGAGGCGGTTCAGAAAGCGGGATAACGGTCTCGCCTGCCCGAAATCCCCGATGGAATCCGCACCGGCATCTGCACCGGCCATCTTCACCAGGCGACCGCTGTTGTTTCGCAAGGCGCCCAAATGGAATTGCTGCACCCACCCTTTCGCATGATCCCATTGCGCAAACTGATGGAGAAGCGCCGATTTCAATTGATGCTGCGCATACAAATCAGCCTCTTTTCCCTGCCGCAGTAGTGCGTACGCCGCATCCACGGCAGCGTCGGTATAAGGTTCGGCATAGATGTGTTCGAGTCCGTGGTCTGACTGCGTGCAGCCATGGGCCGCAAAATAGTCATGCCTGGTGAACAGGGCCTTACTATAGTCGGCAAAACTGCCCGTATCATGATTGCTTACCCGTTCCAGCGCAACTGCGTATTGTTTAAACTGGAAAGGATCCTCGGTTCGCATCGCCGCATCCGGACGAAAAGTGGGCAATACGATCAGTCCGCCCTCTTCCTTTTTCATTTTCGCATGCGCCGCCAGATCATCCAGCGGATCGTCGGTGGTACACACGCGTTCAACCTGCATCTTCTGCAGCAACTGACGGGTGCTGAAAGCCGGACTCCTCAATTGTTCGCCGGCCGCTTCATACAAAGTCCTGGCGGTTTTTTCACTGAGCAGGGTGTCGATACCAAAATAACGCCTCAATTCGAGGTGCGTCCAATGATACAAGGGATTTCTCAGCGTATAGGGAACGGTACGGGCCCATTGGTTGAATTTTTCTTCGTCGCTGCGCGATCCGGTGATAAAACTTTCATCCACCCCGTTGGCCCGCATGGCACGCCACTTATAATGATCTCCTGCCAGCCATATTTCGGTGAGATTTTTGAATCCGTGATCGTCGGCGATTTGCTGCGGCGACAGATGACAATGGTAGTCGAGGATCGGCAGATCGCGCGCATGTTCATGGTAGAGGCGCACGGCACTGGGATTGGTCAGCAAAAAATCTTCGTCAAGAAATGGTTTCATGTATCAACACGCTAATGAATGGAAGTTTGTTGCGAGGGAAAAGCAGTTTTCGCAAACTGGCCGGCCGGAGCATCTGCCAGCAACCGCAGTCTGGTGGCGACCCGGCTGCAAAAATTTTCCGATACCGACAGATCCATGCCCCAGAGTGTCCGGTTTGAGAGGATAGCGATCACGACCGCATCCGTATCCTTGTGCTGACTCCAGGCACTGGCAAAAATCGCGGCCTGGTCATCCTGCACCGGATACCGGAGATCCCCTGTCTGTCCATAAAATTTTCCATCCGCGTCGGCTCGGCATTTCATAAACAGGAGAAATGCCGCAAAGCCAAGGACGACGGCATCAGGCACATCCAGGTTTTTTTCAAGATAATATTGGAGGATGGGCATATTTCGCAGCCGCATCTTTGAACTGTATTGAAGGGTAATCTGTATCCAGGCATGTTCAATCTGCGGATTGCTGAACCGGTCCGTGACCGTCCGCGCGAAATCAGCCGCATCGGCACCGCTGATATTTTTCCCGGTGATCGCAGGGATGATGGCATCAAACATGAGTTTCCTGACAAATTCCCGGAATGGAGGTTGCTGCATGGCGTTTGCGACGGTGCCATATCCTGCAAGAAAAGCCAGTCCGCAACTGAGGGTATGTGTTCCATTGAGCAGGCGCAGTTTCAGTTCCCGATACCGTTGGATATCTGCCGTGATCACAACGCCGGCATCTGATTTGTAAAAAGAAAGTTTTTCCTTCACGCTTTCGTCGCTGGTTTCGATGGCCCAGAGCCGGTAGGGTTCACACATCAGCATGGCCTGGTCTTCATATCCCAATTCCTGCTCAAATGTCAATAGTGCCGCGGGCGCCAACTTGCCCGGCACGATCCGGTCCACCAGCGAGCTGCAAAAATGATTGGCATTGTGCAGCCACCCGATAAATTCATCACCCAGTGCATTGTATCGCGCAAGTTTTTCGATTATATCCAGCAGCAGCGGTCCATTGTCAGGCAGCAGTTCCGTTGGAATTACGATAAGTCCCGCGTTTTTGTTCCCTTTAAAATATTGGAACCTTGCCAGGAGCAGTGCGAGCAGTTTCCCTGGATACGATTCAGGCACGACGCCCTTGACAGACTCTTCAAGCAGCCGGATGCCGGTTTCGGTGGTATTGGAAATGATAACAGACAGTTCCGGATTTTGCATGCAGGCGAGGATCTCCGGCCAGTCATTCGATGCCTCGAGCAGACGGCTGACCGATGCGTTGACAATATTTTCACTCACGGATTTTCCCTCTTCAATGCCACGGATACAGGTGCTGTACAGATAGTCCTGGCGGGAAAATATGCCGGCATCGCCCTGCGTCGTGGATTTTACCAGCACGATGCGGCCCTGAAAAATCCCCTGTTTGTTGGCCTTGTCAATAAAATAATCCGGCAATCCCCGGAGTAATACGCCCGTGCCGAATTGCAGCACTTTTTCCGGCAGCGTAAAACAGCTGGTATCCGGAAGACCGATCCGTTGCGGATCCAGGGTGGATAATAAAGCTTTCGACAATTGCATGCAGATACTTGAGGGCACAATGCTACGCAGAAAATATGAACCCGAACCGGGGAGGACTCTTTTTTTTGTACATTTAGGTATGAAAGATCCTACACATTATGATACGGTTTCGAATGCGCTGGAAGCATTGCGCAAGCAGGGTTATACCGTGGATTTCAACCTCAAAGAGAATTGCATTGACTGTACACTGGGCAGGTTCAACGCGGATGAATTCGATATCATGGATGTATACCGCTACGAAGGCGACAGCGATCCCGCCGATGAAGCCACGGTATATGCCATTCAGTCTGCCTCCGGCGTGAAGGGAGTGCTCGTGACCGGTTACGGCGTATCTGCCGATCCTGTATCAGATAAAATGCTTCAAAAACTGGTGCGCAAATAAAATGATACGCGCGTTCTTTTCCTCAAATCGATGACCATGAATAAAAAAACGATGCTGATTGCCCTGGTATGCGGTGCAGCCTTTCTTTCCTTTAAATCTTTCAAGCCGAAGAATGTGAT
>CAZZYD010000062.1:0-9537 GCA_964658175.1 uncultured Puia sp.
GTAAAGCCAGTTCACGAGGGAGTCGGACTGCCATTGCCGGATGGTGGCGGCACCCGCCGTATCCCATTGCTTCGTAAGGCTGTCGACGGATAGCCTGGTATGCGCGATCAGCCGGCTGTCCCAGAGACCGTGCAGGTTGGTGGAATCGCCCATGAACAACAGCGGAATCAGATTGCCGCCCTGGTCATTCGACCGAGCCACATGCATGGGCTGGTGGGCATCTCCCACCAGGTGAATGACCATCTTCAATCCGAAATTTCGGATGGACCGGTTGATGGTTGTGTCCCTCAGCACCCGTTCCCAGTGAAGAAGTACATGGTAAATATTGCTGTCGCCCATGTTGTTGACCGCCCGGATGAATGTCGGATAATTTTCTTCGGGCGGGAAGTCCATGTAGTGCCAGACACCGGTAAATAAAAAAAATGAATCGGGCCTTATTTCATCGGCATAACTGCTGACGATGACCATGGTCTCGGCGCCCAGCAGACCCGCCACCGCCGCCTTTGTTTTTGGAGTCAGGTGTGCGGCCGCAATGCCGGCAATGATCTGGTGCCCCGGCCTGCCCCAGGATGTCAACAGGGATGCAGCGGTCAGCAGGAAGAATGCGGTGGTAAAAAATCTTTTCATCTGGTTGATTTCATGAAAGATATCCAAAAAAAACTGGTCTGATTCTTGACATAAGTATAAGCACCTATAGGACGTTTTTTTCATCCCGGTTCTTGCAAATACTACTTAATCCTGTTATATTGTACAACCAATATTTATGAAAAAAATACCCCTCCTCCTGGCCATCATCCCTTTTTTCGCGATGGCTGGCTCCAACCCTCCCTTTGGTATTAAATCAACCACGCTCATGCAGGTGCGAGTAGGCGACTGGCCAATTACGCTGGAGCGCCATGTGATTGCCAACGACACGTCTTATGTGATTTCCTTTCGCGATCAGCACTCAGCCAATACCGTAGCCGAAACCAGCCTCGAATTCTGCACATTGCCCGATTTAAAATATTTCGCCAAGGGGCTCCTTAGTCTCAAAGCCGGTGCCACCGGGGACATCGCTGAATACAGCACCTATACCATCAAGCGTTTCGATGTGAAGAAAGACGGCGGCGCCTGGTATACCCTCAGCTACGGCAGGGGGATCACCAATTTCAGGCAATTCGAAGCCAATGTGCTTGTAAGGGCCATAAACGGCCTCTGATTTCAAAAAAATTTAACGTTACGGCAATCAGCGCCTTATAATAGATCGCGCTTTTTACCGTTATACACGGACGTCTTTATCTCACATCCTTAAAATTGATAATGTTTATGAAAACGGCAATTTTCTTACTCCTGTTTATTCCATTTATTGGCAAGGCGCAATTTAAAATTGTGAATACCGCCACCATTCCGCTCCTGGAATTGCGGCAGGGAGGAACATGGCCGATCACACTGCAACGGGTGACCAAGGCCTCCGATACGGCGTATGAACTCGTGTTCCGCAACCAGGAATATACCAACGAGATAATCATGAAGAATTTCCGGTTCCGCAACCTGGAACAGTTAAAATATTTTCAGAAAGGCCTGTCAAGCCTGAAATCAGGCAGTACCGGCGATGTGGCCGAATTCGCTGAATTCACCATCAAGCGGATCGACATCAAGAAAGAAGGCGTCTGGTATACTTTCGACACCGGCAAGGGCCTTACCAATTTTCAGCAGCCTGAGGCGGATAAAATCATAGCGGCGATACAGAGCTTATAGTTTAAAATTTTGATTCTCGCAAAGACGCAAAGAAGCGCAAAGGCGCAAGGGAAGTTTTCCTTTGCGCCTTTGTAATTAATATGAACAGCGAATAACCTTTCTTCTTTGCGCTTCCTTTGCGTCTTTGCGTGAAAAATAACTCGTCCGGTGAGACATCATAAACGCTTGATTACCACACACGGATTCCCCACCGCCACCACACCCGGCGGAATATCTTTCACCACGACGCTGCCGGCACCGATTACAGAGCCGCTGCCGATACCCACACCGGGGACAATCACGGTATTCCCCCCGATCCATACACTGTCGCCGATATGAATCGAATACGCATATTCAACACCCGTTTTGCGGAGCGATGCATCCAGCGGATGTCCTGCGGTGTACAGACTGACATTCGGACCCAGCATCACATCATCTCCGATATAAATAGGCGCGCAGTCCAGGATGGTGCAGCCCGTATTCGCATAAAATCTTTCACCCAGGTGAATATTGTAACCATAATCACAATAGAAGGGTTGCTCGATCAGGAACTCCGATTTGCAAGAGCCCAGCAATGACTGCATCAGTTCTTTCCGTTGGCCAGCACCTGACGGCGGCAACTGATTATACCGGTAGATGAGCTCTTTTGCATGAGCCCGTTCCGCGACCAGCGCCGGATCAAAAGCCTGGTAGTGTTCACCCGCCAGCATTTTTTCTTTTTCGGTCTTCATCATGTATCTAAAAAAAATAAAAGTAATTGTTATTCCGGAGTTAATTGGCAAAATCAATCACCGTGAAAAATACCGCATTACCCAGCTCATCGACAAACCCTGCGTGATTGACCGGATATTTTTCTTTAGCGCCGCGGGCTGCCATACCTTTTACCTGAATAAAAATACGGTCATTCAACTTCATTGATCAGCAATTAAAATAATTCGTATGCTAAAAAAAATCATTTCAGACAGGGACGTCAGAAACCTGCACATCGGCGATGTGCTGGTTGACAGGGAAAGCGGGCAGGCAAAATCTTTTGTTGTGGAAAACGTATCTGACGGCATCGTGTATGCGATCCACGAAGAAAAATACCGACTGTTGAAATTGCTTCTTCACAATACTCCGCCGGATGACAACTGGTGGCTGATCGAATAACAGTATAAACAAATGAAAGCGCCCCATTGAAACAGGGCGCTTTTTCTCAATCAAACCAACAATGCATGAAAGAATTACTGGATGGTAACCGCCGCCAGGAAGTTTCCGGAAGCGTCAAACTCCAGCGCATATTTTGTATTGTTCGCGTCAATCACCAGGATATATCCCTGCAGTATTTGATTGTACACAAAAGCATATCCTTCATCAAATACAGAGGCGGGATAAGTATTGGCGAGATAGGTGGCGATCGCCGGCGGTAACTCATCTGCCGTCACCGTTTCCACCGCGCGCTGATTATGATACAGGGCCACGCGTTTTTCGAACGAACCCGCCGCGGTAAAGATGTTCGCAAATAAACCGTTGCCCTGCGTGATCACAAGATAACTGCTGTCCCTGTTCCGGTAGGCGCGCACAAGCGTGTCGCCCGGGTCATTGGCAGACAAATAAGCCGTAATCCCTTCCGGCAGCAATGCAAGGGCTACCGAATCTTCCCGACGGCCATCGCGGTTTGCGAAGCGTCCGCCACGATGCCATCCCGGCCCGCGCATGTCAGCGTTTTCCCTTTGTTCCAGCACCCTCACGAAGTCTCCGCTGCTGTCAAATAGCAATCCGACCGGGTTACCATTGTACCGGACGATCAAAACATATCCGCCGTTATTACCGGCGCTGTCCCTAATCTCATACGCGCGAATAAAATCATATCCGGTATAATTCGAATCAATAAAGGAAAGCGCCTTCGGCGGAACCGCCGACTCTGCAATCGAATCCCTGTAATAACCATTTGCGCAGGGCTGCAGGATATACACCGAATCCGTTCCGGCAGAATCGGCCAATACGGCAATCGTTAACGAGGTGGCTGTCGTTGCACTGGCGGTGGCGGAATTGCCACTGGCCACAACTCCTTTGGTACAGGATTGAAAATGCATCAGGGCTGCCAGCGCCATGCACATTCCAAGGGAAAACACAATTCTCTTTCGCATACATCTCAATTTTAATTTTTAAACAATGGAATGACCTTCATTTATTCTACGACCCCATAGCAAAAACAGATGCCTTTGCGGCTGTTATCCGGTGGTTAACTAATAGAGCTTCTCTTACAAAGAGAAGTCCGACACCCATGCCAGATCTAAACAAAAATTAATGCGTAAAAAATAAAATCAGGAGATGCGTTTATGAATGTGGCCCGATGCAACGCACAAAATTGTTCGAAACGAACAACGGCCGGCGGATGTGCCGGTGAACGCAGAGCATTTGCCGACGAGTAGCGCCTATATTTTTATCGTGGGCAGGCTGTTTATCCGAACAGAAGAAAATTTCAGGTGAGCAGCACCAGCCGCTTGCCGGCGGGAATTTCCTTATTCCATGCGGTACCAATATCTTTCAACGGCGCGGTGATGGTTTCTATTTTTAATTTACCGTCGGCTGCCAGCTGCATGGTTTCCGGAAGGATGCGCGTGAACAACTGGCTCATGAATTTTTTAGGAACACTGCCAAAACCAGATCCCAGGATTTTAATATCGGCGCTTCGCAGGATGGAAGAGGAGAGGGTGATCTCGTCGCCCGCCATCGCGCCGAGCGTCACGTACCGTACGGGATGGGTATGTCCTCCTTTTCCTTTCATCGCGGAAAGAATCATTTCTGCCGGGCGTCCCCACAGATAATCCAGCACAATATCGATGGGGCTGCGGGTATGCAGTTCTTTCAGCTGCTGCCGGATCGCTTCTTCCTCCTGCATCAGGGAGATTATTTCGTCGGCTCCGCTGTTGCGTAATTTTTCCAGCGAGGCCTTATTTCTTCCGGTAGCGATCACCTTTTTGGCGCCATAATGCCGCGCGATCTGCACCGCGACTGCCCCGGTCACACCGGTACCCCCGTTGATCAGTACCGTTTCTCCCGGTTGAAGTTCCGCACGGAACAACAGGCCGAGGACAGAACCCAGCACCGCATTGGGCAATGCGGCTGCCGTCACCGAATCGAGCCGGGCCGGAATATTCACGAGTTTATCTTTTTCCACCAGCGCCAGCTCCGCAAACATGCCGGTAAGACCAGCTGCATACACCCGGGTGCCGTCAGACAGGATGCCAACGCCATCCTGCCCCAGGATACGAGCTTCTCCTGCGCCTGGTCCACTGGAATAATGACTGCCATTGGCCTGACCGCGATCCAGATTTTTCACGGCAGCCGCCTTCACTTTGATCACCAGCTGGTCTGCGCGCTGCGCCACGGGATCAGGATAATCTTCGTATACGGGTGCCTGTCCGGGTGATCTGAATATGGCTGCTTTCATCTGCTGAAGTTTTTAGGTCAATGAAGTACGATAATGCGGCGGGTGCAATTGTTCGTTCATTTGCAAAGCTTGGACCAAGTCCGCAAGCACCGGACACCTGTCTGATACACTCGACAGGATACAGACCTCAATGCCCTTGGCAGAAAGTTTACAAAACCGAAAAGCGGCAGAAAAATCATTTGCCACCCCAATATCAATAACTAGTTCACGGTTTCTCCGGAAGCAATTCAAAACGGATCTGATTCACTCCCGTAAGATAGGTCCGGGCAGCTTTTTGTAAAGAAGCCGGCGTGAGCTGATTGAGTTTTTTGTCCACATCCTGCACCTGATTAACATCTTCTCCGATTTCAACCTGCTGCTGCAGATAGGACAACCAGAACCCGTTATTTTTTAGCTGGAGCTCGCGGTTGCGTTTGAATTCAGCCTTGAACTTTTCCAGATCTGCCGGTTGCGGGCCTTTATCACGCAAGGCAGCGAATTCCCTGTTGACGTCGTCGATGAGATGGTCCACATTGGCGGGCGCACAGCCGAAACTGATGGAGAATGTATACCTCGCCTTCGGATATTTACTGTTGTTTACCTGCACGCCTACCCCGTACACTTCGCTTTCATCTTCCCTCAAATGCTCGATCACTTTGATCTGGAGTATTTCTTTCAGCGCATTCAGGGCAAAATTGTTTTCTGCGGAAAACTCATAATCGCCGCTGTACACGATTTTGACTGAAGCCTTGTTTTCGGTGCCGCGGAATACTTTATGGGTAGATTGGCCCGGTGAAATCTGAATGCCCAGATCCCGTGCCTGCTCATTTTTGCGGGTAGCCGGCAGCGAGGCAATGTATTTTTCAATCAGCGGGCGCAGACTATCCACAGAGAAACTTCCGACAAATACAAAAGTAAAAGCGGACGCATCGGAAAAACGTTCCTGATAGCTGGCAAAGGATTTATCGAGATCGATCATACGCAACCGATCGGCTGAAATCGGTCTGCGACGAAAATGATAATTACCCAGCACAGAACTCACCGTGTCGCCAAATACCGTATTCGGATCGTTGGAGCGGGTGGCCAGCATTTCATTTGCCCCGACGATCATATTGTTGAACAACACCGAATCCTTTCTTGGTTTTGTAAATCGCAGGTACAACAGCTGCATGGCAGTTTCCAGATCTTCCGGTGCAGACGAACCCTGCATACCCTGTGCTCTTTCGCCGATATACGGTGTAAGCTCCACGCGTTTGGCGGTAAGTAGTTTTGTGAGCTGGACAGGATCGAGGCTGTCGAGGCCAAAACCTGCGATCAGGCCGGCATTGGCGGCACTCATATAATCGCTGTCGCTGTACAGGGAAGAACCACCCGGTGCAAACGCAGCAAACCGGATTTCATCATTTTTAAAATCAGTGGGCTTGAGGATTACTTTCGCCCCATTGCTGAGTGTAAATTCAGTGAGATCGAGGGCAAGATTCGTTTTTTGGCCGGTGATTTTACCAGGTGCCGGCGGTACGGCGAGCAGCGACTGCCTGCTCACATTGTCTTCGAAAGCAGTCAGGGTTTCATGCGACACGTCATTGATCCATGACATGAAGGTGGCCGAATCCGGCAGACTGCTTTTTGCGCTTGCCGGCGCCAGGATCAAAATATCGCGGTTCTGGTCTTTGATATAATCCGCTGCGAGCTGGTTTACATCCTGGAGACGGATATCCCCGATATGGCTTTTTACAAAATGATACTCCCAGTCGATACCCGGCGATCCTTCCCGTTCCAGAAAGAGCCGCTGGTATTCTCCTACGAAACCCGCAGAGTTTGTTTTACCCTTTTCCCGGAAGGCGCCTTCCATCTGGCTCAGATAGCCCTGTTTTGCGCGGTCGAGTTCTGTTTGCGTGAACCCATAGCGCTTCACTTTTTCGATCACTTCCCATACAGATTCCACGCCTTCCTTGTATACACCGGATTTTCCGGTGATGGCCACGGTAAACATATCCAGGCCGGCCAGGAAATCAGAGATATTCGCCTCTGCGCCCAAAAAAGGCGGATTCGGTTTTTGAGATAGTTCACCGAGCCGTTCTCCCAGCATCTGGTTGAACAGCTGGTGTTCCATGCTATGTATATACTGGGGCTCAGCGACCAGCTCTTCTCCGGGATGCTTGAACATCAGTTGGAATTGCGTCACCGGCATTTCCGGATCGGTGATGGCCATAAACTGGTTTTGACCCGTGAGCGGTACTTTATATTCGGTCCGTTTTTTTTCGTTCACCGGATTTTTCAGGTCGCTGAATAGTTTCTTCACCAGCAATTCCGTTTTTTGTACATCGATATCTCCTACAACCACCAGGGCCTGGAGATCTGGTCGGTACCAGTCATGGAAAAACCGCCGGATGGTGGCCGGCTTGAAATGCGCGATGATCTCGTCTTTACCGATCGCGAGCCGTTCTGCATATCTTGAGTGGTTCAGGATCATTGGAAAATACAGGCGCTCCATCCGGTCGCTCGCGCCTTTTCCCAGACGCGATTCTTCCAATACAACGCCCCGCTCTTTGGAAATTTCGGTACTGTCGAGGGTGGCGCCCTGCGCCCAGTCGCGCATGATCAGGAATCCATTTTTCAGAATAACCGGATCGTCAGAAGGAATGGGCAGCTGAAAGACTGTTTCGTCGAAACTCGTGTACGCATTCAGGTCGGCGCCAAAACGGACGCCGGCCTTTTGGAGGTAGTTGACCAGTTCGTTTTTGGGGAAATGCGTGGTGCCGTTAAAATTCATGTGCTCCATAAAATGGGCGAGTCCCTGCTGATCGTCCGCCTCCAGCACCGACCCCACTTTATTTACAAGATAGAGGAACACCCTGTGCTGTGGTTCTTCGTTGTGCCGTATATAATACGTGAATCCATTGGCCAGTTTGCCGGTATGCACGGCCGTATCAAGCGGGATCACCTGGGCATTTAATGAAAGAACACTCAGCAGGCAAGCCGTCGCAGAAACAATAAACGAATATCGCATGGTGTTAACGGGGGTAAATGGGACCGATCCGGTGCGGTCGTTGAATGAATGAAAAGATCATGGGAGCAGTACCTGAAAGCGGATCGTCAAAGATAGGGTGAATTTTGATTAAGGAAAAGTTAAGCGGCGGCAGGTGGATTTGTTAACTTCGGAATGAAACCACTGCATATGCTTATTTTACTTTTACTAATCATACTGATCGTCATCAACGGATATTTTTCGGCCGTGGAGATCGCCCTCGTTTCCGTAAAGAAATTTAAAGTGCAGGAAGAGGCGGACAAAGGAAACAAGCGCGCCATCCAGGTGATGGATTTCCTGCAAACGCCCGAGGAATACCTGAGCACCATTCAGGTGGGGATGACCCTGATCGGCCTCGTGCAGGGGCTTTACGCAGGGATCCTTTCGGATAAATACCTGCAGCCCTCGATGCTGCACTGGGGATTTTCCCCCGCGGTGTCGCATATTGTGAGTGTGGTGTTTGGTATCGGATTCATCACTTACATCACCATCATCATTGGCGAGCTGATACCAAAATCACTGGCGATCCAATCACCGATGCGCATTTCTTTGTGGAGCGCGCCGACTTTCCGCATGTTCAGTTTTATCGCTTATCCGTTCGTATTGATCCTCACGGGCAGCACACGCTTCCTGCTGCGCCTTTTCCGTATCGGCAAATCAGAAAATCAGAAACTCTCCGATAACGATCTGAAGAGTCTGCTCAGCACGGCGTACCGCCAGGGTGTACTCGAAAAAGAAGAACTGCAGCTGCATGAAAACATTTTTAATTTCTACGACATCACCGTCGGAAAATTAATGACGCCTCTGCAGAAAGTCATTACGCTGAAGACCGGCATGAGCAATACGGATGCCTCGAAAATTATCCGCGACAGCGCCCACAATTACTTTCCCGTGGTGGCCAACGACCGCAAAGTGGCCGGCTTCCTCAGCGCAAAGGAATACCTGCTCAATCCGGACAAACCGATACAGGAATTCACTCATGCGGCCTGCTTGTTGACGGTCGACAAAAAAGCTTCTGATGTCTTGCTGAAATTCAAGGAACGCAGCCAGAATTTCGCCGTGGTCGTATCTGCCGCGGGTGAATTGCAGGGCCTGGTCACCATGCACGATATCGGTGAAGTGCTAATTGGAAAACTACCCTGAAAACAGCGAAGCCACCTTTCGCGGTGGCTTGAGCTAATCCAGAAAATAATGTTTTTTGTTTGGGGTGAATCTGTTTTTCTGGTTTTTCAGGATCGGATAAAATGGGTTCTTACTGGTTTTTTCTTAGGATCGGATATCGGTTTTCTTAGGATTCGGCTGGTTTTTTAAAGGATATCTTGTTGCTGATATAAAGGTGCAAAACGAAGCGGGAAGGCCATAATCCTTTCGACGAACG
>CAZZYD010000062.1:9637-15375 GCA_964658175.1 uncultured Puia sp.
TTTACCATACTCTCACGACTGATCAGTCCGGGCACACCCGACCGGATCGCGTCCAATATCGTCACCGGCATCGGCTTTGTGGGTGCAGGAATTATTTTTAAGGGTGAAACCGGCGTAAACGGTATCACGACCGCCGCCACCATCTGGGTTTCCGCGGCCCTCGGTATGGGCATCGGCGCGGGTTACTGGCAGCTCTCCAGCATCGCCTGCGGACTGGTGCTGATCGTATTGTTTGCCTTTACGTACTTTCAGAGCTGGATCGACAGAATACACCAGTTCCGCAACTACCAGATTGTGTGCGAATACGAGAATACGACACTGCACCGCTTTGAAACGCTTTTTAAATTGCACCACCTGAGGTACAGGAGGATCCGGCAGACAAAAGTGGGTTCGGTGATCACCGGTGTCTGGATCGTTCAGGGATCGGAAAGGAACCACCGCCAGTTTATCCAGGAGATGATGCAGGATGCGAGCATCCAATCGTTCCAGTTCTAGACAAGATGTCATTACTTAAAGGAAATAAAAAAGCCCCTTGTCGGGGCTGTTTGTATATGGCAGTGAAATCAGGTTTCGAAAAAAGATAGTCGACGGGGTTTTCAATAGGAGTCGGATATTAAATAACGTTGTCTATGATTTTTGTTTTCTGGGTACGTCGACTGTCTTTCAGTGTTTTTCAAAGATTCGGATATGGCTTTTTACAAAGGATCTGGATGGTTTTTTCAGGATCTGGATCGTTGGTTTTTCACAGGGTTATAATAGCTTTCAACTGATCTTCTATAATTGGTAACCACCGGCAGCGGTTTTGTAACCAGGGCGGTGATTATTTTTTGCCCTTGAGTGCGATGATTTTCAAATCCATTCCGGAAATACGGCTGGCCAGGGGATAGTACAGGTGATTCTTGTTCTGGCGAATCTGGTCCAGTATGGCTACCCCTTTAGACGTTTCGTGGTTCATCAGATAGCTCATCGACAGGTAGTATTCGGTTTCATCTTCGAAATAATTGTCTTTCCGGCGTTCGTTTTCTGCACGTACCGATTCGAACAGGGCAATCGCTTCTGGATAGTGGCGCAATTCCATTTCTGCCATACCGGTCAGAAAATACGTCTTGGAGGTTCTGGCCGTTTCCTGTCCGTACAGGCTCACTACCTGGTTCCAGTTTCTATCCTTGTATGCTTCTTCCAGGGCGTTCTTTATATTATTACCACGTGTTGTTCCAAGGATATAGGCGCTGTAATTGTCGTTGAATATTTTATCCGTGGACACGCTGCTGTATTTGTACAAAGTGGCGGCACCCAGTACCACCAGGAGGATGGCAGCGATGCGCAGGCTCTTGGCAAACAGGCTTCTGACGATGGCTGGCTTTGCAACCGGCTCAAGGGTATTCGCCTGCAGTTGCTGGCGTACCTGTGCAACGCGGTCAGCGATCGCCGTATGACCGATGGCTTCAACGGCCATTTTCAGTGTGGCCCATTCGGCTTTTGCTCCGTCGGCGGCCTGAAGCGCTTCCGGAAGTTCGGCCTGAGCGTCGCCGGCGATCATCCGGTCCAGCTGTTCTATCATTTCGTTTGTGTAGTGTTGTTCCATGACTAAGGGTTGTGGTGCTGCTATACATCTTTGTACATACAGGGGGAAGGATTGTAACCGCCGGACCTAAATATTTATAATATTGATAATCAGCTACTTAAAATCATTTTCCCTGAAACCCGTTCCAGGACATCTTATTTCCTGCCTGTGGCGGCCCAGAAAATTCCCCCGTAGAGCAGGTTCAGATAGGCGGGATCGCTATAAATAGCCGGAAGATGGCCCAGTCCGGTATAAAATGCCCTGCCGCCGTCGAAACTATGGTACCAGGTGATCGGATGCATTTTCCCCATGCCCACGCCTTTGACCGTTCCCCAGTCTGCCTTTGGTTCATAAGAACTTTCATCCACCGCCATGACCGTATTGAGGCCTGTGATCTCGTCCTTGCCGTATTCATACCACTCGTCTGTCCACCATTTGTTGCCCATGTATCCTTGCGTGCCGGGAAACGTGGAATCGATCACGTTCAGTCGGGCCGTCTGGATCACCGGGTGGATATGAAACATTCTGCCCACGAGTTTATGGTACCAGTCCCAGTCGTATTCCGTATCCGCGGCAGCGTGAATACCGACAAAGCCCTTGCCTGACTGGATAAATCGTTCCATGACTTTTTCCTGTGCGGTGTCAAAAATATCGCCGGTGGTATTTAAGAAGATGACGACCTGGAATTGTGAGAGGACTTTATCGGTGAAGCCCTTAGGATCTTCAAAAAGCACCACATCAAAATTATTTTTTACCCCGAGTTGCTGCAGTGCCAGCACGCCGGCGTGAATGGATTCATGGTGCCAGCCGCGGGTGGTGGTCACCAGCAGGGCCTTGAATTGTTTTTGTGCCGTGGCGGAGATTGAACCGATCAATAAGGCGATACATACCAGAACAAAGGATTTTTTCAGGCTCATATGCAAGTTTTTGAATTTTCTTGCCTGAAGATAACGCACGGAATGCGAAAAGCGCTCCGTTGCCGGAATTGATTTCGCGATTTCGTACATTACGGTACATGCTTCAAGTGCTATCATACCAGATCGCTGACAGTATCGACATCCGCCAGTTTAAAGCGAGTTACCAGGACAATCTTTATTATGGCGACTCGGATGAACTCTTCTACCAGACAGGGAAAATCTCCTTTATCTATGTTTTCAAATATGGTGTGGTATGTTTTCTGAATGCCGATCAGCCCAGCGTCGATCACCTGATCGCCGCCGTCACGCCTTTCTGCAAAAATCCGTTTGCTGAAAAGCTGAGTGAGGAATTTGAAATCCAGCCCGACGCCGCACACAATAAATTCGGGTATAACCGGATAGAAGTCGTGAAGTCCGACGCGGAGATCATGCGCATCATCATGCTCAACGTATCCCAGTCGGTGGCACTCGACTATTATTACGACCTCACGTCAAAACTGCTGGAAGAAACAAACACGCAAACCCGGAGTCTGGAAGACAAGGGCAGCCTCCAGATTTCCGGAAAGCATCTGAAGAAATTTATCGGCAAGACCATCAATTTAAAAAATACGATTTCTGAAAATCTGTTTATTTTCGAGTCACCCCCGGAAACCTGGGAAGATGAGAATTTACATAAAATTGACCTGGGCCTGAAGCGCACCTTTGATTTACAGGAGCGTTTCCGCACGATAGAAGAAAACCTGCAGATCGTAAAGGAAAACCTGGAACTTTTCAAGGACATCATGCAATACCGCAACAGCAATCTGCTGGAGTGGATCATCATCGCCCTGGTTTTTGCCGAAGTACTGAATATCATTCTGGATAAAATCATAAAATAAGCCATATGTCATCATCCCGTCGTCAGTTTCTTACCAAGATCGCCGGCACGAGCGCGTTGCTGGCCGGCAGCGCCACCCTCGCATCCGCCGGAAACCAAATCGTGTGGCTGGACCCCAATGGTTCAGTGAAAAACTTTTCCGCCAATGATAAAATCAATCTCGGATTGATCGGCTGCGGCATCATCGGACATTACGATACCGATTGCGCCCTGAAGATTCCCGGCACCAAACTCGTCGCCGTCGCCGATCTCTACCAGCCCCGGCTGGAGCGCGCCAAAGAAGTTTGGGGAAAAGACATTTTTACCACCCGCGATTTCCGGGATGTGATCGCCCGCAAGGATGTGGACGCCGTACTGATCTGCGTACCCGACTTCTGGCATGACCATATTGCCATCGCAGCGCTCCAGGCAGGCAAACATGTATACTGCGAAAAGCCGATGATCCATCATATTGAAGAAGGACAGGCGGTGATCGATGCGCACAAAAAATCCGGTAAAGTATTTCAGGTCGGCAGCCAGCGCGCGAGCGCATCGGCCGTACTGGAAGCAAAAAAAAGATATGAAGCCGGCGATATCGGCGAGCTCACTTCCGTGGAAGCATTCCTCGATCGCACCGATGCCCTCGGCGCCTGGCAGTATACAATGCCGCCATCCATCAATATGAAAGACCTTAATTGGGACCAGTATCTCGGCGATGCGCCGAAACATGCTTTCGAACCCGAACGCTTTTTCCGCTGGAGAAATTATAAGGATTATGGAACCGGCGTCGCAGGCGATCTTTTTGTTCATCTCGTCACAGGTCTGCATACCATTACCAGTTCGCTCGGACCGGAGCGCATTTTCGCGTTGGGCGATCTGAATTTCTGGAAAGACGGCAGGGATGCCTATGACCTGGTGACAGGACTCATCGATTATCCCAAAACAGACAAGAATGCCTCTTTTCAGTTGTCGATCCGTGTGAACCTGGCAGCTGGCTCCGGCGGAAATATCCATACCCGGCTGGTGGGAACCGAAGGGGTGATCGACATTGGCTGGAATGAATTTACCCTCAACCGGCTGAAGCGTCCGAATGCGCCCATGTACAGTACGGGATATGACGCCCTGTTCACCTATCCCGCCGCAATGCAACAGGATTTCATCAAACAATACGACCAGAAATATCCGTCGCCCCCCAACACGCGCGAAGTCAAAGACCTGCCGGCGGTGACCTTCAAGGCGCCCGACGATTATGACGACCGCCTCGACCACATGATGGTATTCTTCAATGCCATCCGCGCGAATAACCCTTCCCTGGTAAAAGAAGATGCCGAGTTCGGTTTACGCGCTGCCGCCCCTTCGCTGGCCGCGAACCTGAGCGCTGAACAACGCAAAATCATTTTGTGGGATCCGGTGAATTTGAAGTTGTTGAGCTGATGTTGGGTTCACGCGAAGGCGCAAAGGTGCGCAAAGCCGCCAAGGATATCGAGCCTTTTTGTGCCTTCGCGGATCTTTGCGCCTTTGCGTGAAACAAAACCGTTTGCCTGAAACAAAAAACTATGCTCCAATCCCGTACCCCGGTGTTCTTTTCAGGAACGAGCGGCCTGGTGCTGCCCGTTCCCAACAAGAAATTTTATCCGCCGGAATTTCGCGACAGGAGCAGGCTTGAATATTACGCACATCTATTTAATAGTATCGAAGTAAACAGCAGCTTTTACAAAATGCCGCGCGCAGTCACGGTGGCGAAATGGGCCGGCATGGTGCCACCCCATTTCCGGTTTACATACAAGCTGCTGAAAGATATCACGCATGCCAAAGGACTGGACTATCCATCCGGATTGATGGCGTCGTTTCTGGATGCCATCGCACCGGCAGGCGCGCACGCGGGGTCTTTACTCGTTCAGTTTCCGGGAAGCATACAATCTGACAGAATGGAGCAACTCGAAAAATTATTATTCGAGCTGACCGATCATCCCGAAAGCCGGCATTGGGATATTGCCCTGGAATTCCGGGACCCGTCCTGGTACAGGCGGGAAACCTTTGACATCCTCCGGCATCACGGCATTGAAATGGTGCTGCACGATATGCCCCGGTCCATGCCCCCCTTCACCACGCATCATGCACAATTCGCATACCTGCGCTTCCACGGCCCTGCGGGGGATTACAGAGGCGGCTACGACGATGCCACGCTTGCCCGTTATGCAGCGCAAATTAAAGAATGGGTGAACGGCGGGCTGCGGGTATATACTTATTTCAACAATACGGTGGGAGATGCAGTGCGCAACCTGGAGAAGCTGAATATACTTGTCGGGGAACGGTAAGGGCGGGAGTTTGTTTGACGCGATGCCGCAACGGATGCGCAACGACGCTACGGCGGTAGAAAACGGGCTCTTGAATATATTTT
>CAZZYD010000063.1:0-1380 GCA_964658175.1 uncultured Puia sp.
AGCCTCATTGTCGCCGCCGACTCCCGCGGCAGCGTTTCTGAAAACGGCCGGGTGATCGCCTACCTCGACAGCATGCCGAAAATTTTCCCTTTCTCCAATGGGTTGGTTTCTATCTCCGGGGGCACGTTGATGGGTGACCAGTACAGTTCGCAGGTCCTTGCGCGTTTCAACCGGGATTCGGCAAAAGGAAAATCGATGGCTGACGATCTCCACGCTTTTAAAAGATATATCGACCGGAATTTTCCGCTCAGCCGGAATGATACCTCCAATCAATTTTTTCTTGGCGCAGGCTACGACCAGGGCCACCCGCTCCTGATCTCCTTTGAACGAAGGACGGGTTTTGCGCAGGTTCAAAATCCATTGCGTGAAGGGTTGATGGTGAACGATGGCCGCGTGTTCAAATATATAGTCGTTCCCGACGGGCCGCGGCCGGATGCCAGGCAGGTCGGGAAGCTTTTTGAAAAAGCGATGCAGGATTTTGCGCTCGCCAGTCATCGGACGGCGTATGTAGGTGGCCCCATATCGGTGGCGGTCATACGAAAACCAGGTAAGGTGGATTGGCTAGAAAATGATTTCAGCAGCCGGGCGTATACCTCATTCAGAAAATTTGTGCAGGATCTGGACTCGGGGAAAATAAAGCTTCGTGAAACCAGGGATGGTGGTCGGGCGCGCGCAATCTTTTTGTTGAAGGGGAATAAGAATTATTTGAAGGAGTGATCCCGCATCGGCGGAATGGATTAACAAAAAAGCGGATAAAATGAAGCCTGTTCATCTTATCCGCCGGGGAGGTTCCGAGCAGATTCGAACTGCTGTAGAAGCTTTTGCAGAGCTCTGCCTAACCGCTCGGCCACGGAACCATCTGTGGAGTCGCAAAAGTAGTATATTCGGAGTAATTTGCCTAACAACGAACTCATATGCAGCGGATTGAAGAAAGTGAACTGATCATCAACGCCCGGGGTGCCATTTATCACCTGAACCTGCGGCCCGAAGAACTGGCCCCAAAAATTTTCGTGGTCGGTGACCCCGACCGGGTGCCGATGGTGAGCCGCTATTTCGATCAGATCGAACACAGGCTTCAGCACCGCGAATTCGTGTCGCATACCGGTACACTCAAAGGGCAGCGACTGACGGTGCTCTCCACCGGCATCGGCACCGACAACATTGATATCGTGCTCAACGAACTCGATGCCCTGGTAAACATCGATTTCAACACCCGCACCATCAAAGAAAACCTCACCCGCCTGCAGATCATCCGCATCGGCACTTCCGGATCCCTGCAGGCGAATATTCCGGTAGACGGATTTGTGGCTTCAAGTCACGGACTCGGCATCGACAACCTGCTGAATTTCTACCGCCACAAAGAAAGCGATGCGGAAAATG
>CAZZYD010000063.1:1390-12739 GCA_964658175.1 uncultured Puia sp.
GTTCCACCAGCGGTTCGCGCACCCGACACTCACCAGCGCTTCCACCAGCCTGCTGAAACATTTTACCGAAGGTTTTTACCAGGGCATGACCGTCACCTGCCCGGGTTTCTATGGTCCGCAGGGACGCATATTGCGGCTCGGACTGAGCCAGCCCGAACTCATCAACCGGCTGACCGGCTTTTCCTTTGGGCCCTACCGCATCGCCAATTTCGAAATGGAAACCGCCGCCATCTACGGCCTCGGAAAACTCCTCGGCCATCAATGCCTCAGCCTGAATGTGATCGTCGCCAACCGCATTGCCAGAACCTTTTCAAAAGACGCCGCCACCGCCGTCGATGCCCTGATCCGCACCACCCTGGAACGGGTCGTGTCGATCTGACAAGGCCATTTCAAAATTTGTATCTTTGCATTCTCATGATCATCTCTTTTTTCAAGTACCAGGGCACCGGCAACGATTTTATCATCCTGGACAATCGCAATAATAATTTACCGGAATTTAAAACGGAACAAATTGCCAGCCTCTGCGACCGGCGTTTTGGCATCGGCGCCGATGGAATGATGATGCTGCAGAAAAAAGACGGATACGATTTTGAAATGAAATATTATAATGCCGACGGACGGATCGGCACCATGTGCGGCAACGGCGGCCGCTGTCTCGTAAAATTTGCCTACCACCTCGGCATCCACCGCAGCTGCTATACTTTCCTGGCAGCCGATGGGGAACACCTGGCGGAAATGGACGAGACCGGCATCGTGAACCTTAAGATGAAGGACGTGAAAGGCGTGGAAGAAACACCCGAGGGCGATTTCGTCCTCGACACCGGCTCACCGCATTATATAAAGATGGTGAGTGATGTGATGGAATACGATGTGGTGGAAAAAGGCATCGCCATTCGGTACAGTCCGCGTTTTACCAAGGCAGGAATCAATGTAAATTTTGTGGAACAGAAAGAATCCGACCGGATTTTTGTTCGTACCTACGAACGCGGCGTAGAAGACGAAACCCTCTCCTGCGGCACCGGCGTCACCGCCAGCGCCCTGGTATCCTATCACAATGAAGTCGGTTATAACGACGTCACCGTGCAAACGCGTGGCGGGGAACTCGTGGTAAAATTTGACCGGAACGCGGATGATTCCTTCAGCAATATCTGGCTATGCGGTCCCGCAGAAAAAACTTTCGAAGGCAAAATCGATCTTCATGTATAGTCTTCGCGTATACGGCCTCCTGTTCGGCGAAAATAAAAAAGTGCTGGTGTCGGATGAATACATCCGCGGTCAGTATTATACGAAATTTCCGGGTGGGGGACTTGAGTTCGGCGAAGGAACGCGCGACTGCCTGCGGCGTGAATTCAAAGAAGAAATGAACCTCTCCGTAAAAGTAACGGAGCACTTTTACACGACGGATTATTTCCAGATGAGCGCCTTTCACCCCGACCAGCAGATCATCTCCATCTATTATTTTGCTGAAGCACTCGAACCCATCCAGGTGCCTATCCGGACAAAACCCTTCGACTTCGACGAACAACAGCTGGCCATCTATCATCAGACAGGAGAAATAGAAACCTTTCGCTTTATTGACTGGGCGGAGTTTTCTGCATCGAGCGTTACGCTGCCCATCGACAAACTGGTCGCCGACATGCTGAAAGCCTAATGATCCACCGGATGTTCCGGCGTATCCAGCAGCAGTTCCAGAAATTTCAGGTCGAGCCATTTGCCGAATTTATAACCCACCTCCCTGAAATGCGCGACTTCCCTGAATCCAAAATTTTCGTGGAGACCGATACTGACGGTATTCGAAGCCTCGATGCCGGCGATGATCGCATGGTATTGCTGGCGAAGCGCATCGTCGATCAACGGTTTCATCAATAGCTTGGAAATGCCGCGTCCGCGTGCTTGCGCATCTACATACACCGAATTTTCCACGGTGTACCGGTAAGCAGGCCAGGCACGGAAAGCGCCATAAGAACTAAACCCGCTTACGATTCCATTTTCAACCGCTACGAATATGGGGTATCCTGCCTCCTTCCGCGTATCGAACCAGGTTTGTCGCATCTCCATCGTATGCGGTTCGTAAGAGAATACGGCCGTGGTCTGCAGGATCACTTCATTGTATATCCCAAGGATTTCCGGCAGGTCGGCGGCGGTGGCGTCGCGAATAATTATTTGCGGATCGGTGTGTCGGGATGGTGAAGCCATGCGTAGATGTTTTTATTGTATCAGTTGGTGTGTCTGCTTAATGACGCCCATCACAAATGTACTCTGAAGCTGGCCGATATTTTCCAGCTGACCGAGTCTGTTGACATGAAAATCGTAATAGGCATCCATATTTTCAACGATCACCTTGAGCATGAAATCAAAAGCCCCGGAAATATTATAGCATTCGGTGACTTCGGCCAGTTCCTGGATCGTCCGGATGAATTTAGCGCCCGATTTTTTGTTATGCTCCTTCAGCGACACATAACAAATGACCATCAATCCCTTTTTTACTTTTGAATAATTGATGAGCGTGGCATACTGCCGGATAACCCCACTATCCTCCATCCGCTTGATGCGTTCATGTACCGGCGTGGTACTCAGGTGCACTTTGGCGGAAATTTCCCGCACCGTCATCTTCGCATCCTCCTGCAGCAGGCGCAGGATCAGCCGGTCCTTTTCGTCGAGGTCAACCATCGACTGTGCCAGATTTTCTTTTTCGGGTTGTTTATCGATCGCCATAAAGATGTTTGTTCTGCTAACATACCAAAAAAATGCCTTTTATGCTAAATTTAACAATAGAGTGCGGTGATTTGTTCTAAGCTTAATACCTTTGGGCCACATTAAAAAACGAATATCATGGCAACGAAATTGCAGGAAATCGACGTCAAACTTGCTTATAAGGTAAAAGATATTTCCCTGGCAGAATGGGGACGCAAAGAGATTCGTCTGGCAGAAGCAGAAATGCCCGGACTCATGGCGCTCCGTGCCGAATACGGCAAACAGCAGCCGCTGAAAGGCGCACGCATCGCCGGTTGTTTACATATGACCATCCAGACCGCTGTGTTGATTGAAACACTGATCGCCCTGGGTGCGGAAGTAAAATGGAGTTCCTGCAACATCTTCTCTACGCAGGATCACGCTGCCGCCGCCATCGCCGCTGCGGGTATCGGCGTATTTGCCTGGAAAGGGCAGACACTGGAAGAAGCCGACTGGTGTATCGAACAGACTTTATTTTTTGGTGGCACCGACCGCCCCCTGAATATGATCCTTGATGACGGTGGCGACCTGACCAACATCGTGCTGGATACTTACCCGGAACTGGTGCAGCACCTGAAAGGCATCAGCGAAGAAACCACCACCGGCGTTCATCGCCTGTATGAAAGAGTGGTGAAAGGCACATTGCCCGTGCCTGCCATCAACGTGAATGACTCTGTGACCAAATCAAAATTCGACAACAAATATGGTTGCAAGGAAAGTCTGGTAGACGCCATCCGCCGGGCAACAGATGTTATGCTCGCCGGTAAAATTGCTGTCGTGGGTGGATATGGTGATGTGGGTAAAGGTTCGGCACAGTCGCTGGCAGGCGCCGGTTGCCGCGTGATCGTTACCGAAGTGGATCCGATCTGCGCCCTGCAGGCAGCCATGGATGGTTTTGAAGTGAAGAAAATGGTGGACGCCGTGAAAGAGGCAGACATCGTGGTGACCGCTTCCGGATGCCGCGACCTGATTACGGAAGTACATTTCCGTTCACTGAAAGACAAAGCCATCGTTTGCAATATCGGTCACTTCGATATCGAAATCGACATGGCCTGGATCAACAAAAATTATGGTCATACCAAAGACACCATCAAACCTCAGGTAGACCTGTATACGATCGACGGAAAAGATGTGATCGTACTGGCAGAAGGCCGCCTGGTGAACCTGGGCTGCGCGACGGGACATCCAAGTTTTGTGATGAGTGCTTCTTTTACAAACCAGACCCTCGCCCAGATCGAACTCTGGCTCAACCACAGCAAATACGAAAACAAAGTGTTTGTTTTACCAAAACACCTCGATGAAAAAGTAGCCCGCTTGCACCTGGCGAAAATCGGCGTAGTGCTGGATGAACTCACGGATGCGCAGAGTGATTATCTCGGTATCCCACAGGCGGGTCCGTTCAAATCTGATCTCTATCGCTACTAATACCGGCCTGAATGCCGCAAAATAAAAAGCCCTCCGTTTACAAACGGAGGGCTTTTTATTTTGCGGCATATGCTAAACACCTGGATAAATACTCCCGGCGGGATCCGGTGCGATCACGACATCATTTGCCTGATCAGCCAGCGAATCATGAATATTACCTTCCGTAACAAAGGACAGCAGGTCTTCATTCAACTGCTGTCTTTCCGTATAAAACAATCCGTGGGGCGCGCCTGGATATACTTTATACAAGGATCCGCGAATCAGTTTGCTGGACTCTTCGGCGCTCACTTCAATGGGCACCGTCTTATCACTGTCGCCGTGAATGATCAGGGTCGGCTTGTCAAATTTTAACAGATCGTTCCGAAAATCGGTAGCAGAAAATGATTTCAGACAGCCCAGGGTGGCTGCAGAAGATCCTTCGAGTGTGATATTATGTGCCCAGTCGAGGAGCTCACTACTCACCGGCTTGCTGAGCATATTCACACCAAAAAATTGTTTACCAAAACCTGCCAGGAAAGCCGGGCGGTCTTCGCGTAATTTTTCTTCAAACCCGTCAAAGGTTTTTCCGTCGATCCCGGAAGGATTATCGGCTGTCTTTAACATGAATGGTGTTACAGAACTCACCAGTACGATTTTACTGATCCGATCAGTTCCGTATTTACCAATATAACGTGCGATCTCTCCCCCACCCATAGAAAATCCAACGAGCGTGACCTGATTCAGGTTCAGATGATCGAGGAGCGCCTTGAGATCAGCAGCCAAGGTATCATAGTCGTAACCCGTTTGCGGACGGTCTGATTTACCGAATCCCCGGCGATCGTAGGTGATACAGCGGATTCCCTGTCTCGGAAGCTCATTCAGCTGGTATTCCCACATCTGGCTGTCCAGCGGCCATCCGTGGATGAATACGACCGGAGTTCCCGTTTGCGTATCCTGATAGTGAAGTTGCACCGGGGGTGCGAAAGAAGATTTTGATGACTGAAAGTATGGCATAAAAAAAGGTTTAATGATGAAATGCATTAAACCTTGTTCAATTATTTTGCCAGTAGGGCCTGTCCCTGAAAATCTACAGGGTTAATATCCCCAGCTCTTCATGATGTCATAATCCATCTTCGAGCTGTCGAGCGGGGTCATCTCCTGGTAAGACTCCTGTTCAATGATGAAATATTTTGTTCCTCCGGTTTTTCGCCCCAGATCGCAAATGCCGCGGGTACCGACGATCCCTTTGCCCAGGATCGTGCTTTCGTATTTGTCATGGTTCGGCTGTTTGGAGATGATCTCATCTTTTACATGCATGAGTTCAAACCGGCCGGGGAATTTGGTGGCAATGTCAATGGCCTTAGCGCCGCCATTATACAAATTGCCCATATCGAGTTGCTGTGCCACGAGGGTCGGGTCGGTATATTTCATGATCAGGTCATACAGCATCACGCCACCAAGGGACGTATTGAATTCAAAGGAATGGTTGTGATATCCGAATTTCATTCCGGACTTCTGGCAGAGTGTGCCGCACTGATTGAAAACATCCATATAATTCTTAAAATCCGTTTCATTGTTGCGCATGCTTTCTTCCATGGACGGGGTGATTACATATCGCTGGCCGACGGTAGCCGCATCGAGAATGGTATTTTTCCAGCTATCGGAAAAGTCCTTTTTCGTCGAATCCCAATCTGCGGGTTTCATCGAGGTATGACCGCTGTACATTTTCATTCCGAGGTCATCGAGCAGTTTTTTAAAATCCACGGCGGAATATCCATAGAATTTACGATCGCCATAGTTGGCATGTTCTACATAGCGATAACCCATCCCGGATAACTTTTTCAGTGTTCCGGCCGGGTCGGCCTTCATTTCAGCGCGCACCGTATACAGCTGAATGCCCATGTAAATATCGGGGTCGGCCGCGGCGAAAATTTTGGAGGATCCAAGGGCCAGGGCAGCGGCGGAAAGTCCGCCTGTCTTTAAAAATGTCCTTCTCGATGTAGTCATGTCGTTGAAGTTTTGTTTTTAAAGGTATTTTATTCCAACCGGATTTTTTTCAAAAAAAACCGGACTCACAAAGGCGGCATCGGGGCTGTTTTGAAGGTAAAATTCTTCTGGGTGAGGTAGCTGAAGGAAACCACGATCCCGGTGGTGATGATCTTGGCCACGGTCGGGTAGAGATGAAAATGTTCGACGAACAAGCGGAGAAAAACATAATTGAGGATGATGCAGATCATCACCAGCACAAAATAGCGGAACAGCTGGATGCGACCGTGCAAAATCGAGTCATTGAATACGATATTCCGGTTGAGGAGGTATCCCGTTGGAAAGCTCACCAGAAAGGAAATGATAAAGGCCGCGATAATGGGCCGGAAGGCAATAAAACCCAGGTGCAGTACCTGCTTGTGCAGGATAAAATTATACGCCACGGAATAAACAACGATATCCAGGAGGGTATTGGCGGAACCGCAGGCGGCGTACCGGAAGGTCCGCACAGACATCAGCTTTCTGAATGGCGGATAAAAAAAATCTATAAAGGAAATGATCTGTTCTTTGGGCATCCGGATAGCGTATTCGGTGGCCAAAGTTAATAAAAACACGGCAAGTTAGTGTCCCGAACAAGCCCTACTTTTGCAGTCAATTTTACCTATCGATGGACATTGCAAACCGTATCAGGCAGGCCGTTCAGGACATCCTGAGCAGTCAGTTTCAGTTTACCCCGGCGCTCCGCGAGATCCTTGTCACGGAAACCAAGTCAGAGTTCACCGGCGACTATACCGTGGTCATGTTCAGCTTCGCTAAAAACCTGCGCATGAGTCCCGACGCCTGCGGTAAAGCGCTGGGTGAATCGCTGCTGCAGAACCACCCTACCCTCTTCTCGGGCTATAATGTCATCAAAGGTTTTTTAAACCTGGTGATCACCGATCAATACCTGATCTCTTTTTTGGGCGATCACTACCAGCGCGCAGACTATGGAAAAAAATCCGCCAGCGGCCAGCGCATCATGGTCGAATATTCTTCTCCCAATACCAATAAGCCCCTGCACCTCGGTCATCTCCGCAACAATTTCCTGGGATGGAGCGTGGCAGCGATTTTTGAAGCAAACGGATACGAAATTGTAAAAACATGCATCGCCAACGACCGGGGCATTCACATTTGCAAGAGCATGCTCGCCTGGCAGCTATATGCACACGGTGCCACACCGGAAAGCACCGGCATCAAGGGAGACCATTTCGTCGGCGACTATTACGTACTCTTCGGTGCTGAACTTAAAAAGCAGGTGGAAGAACTGGCAGCCGCCGGCATGACCAAAGAGGCGGCAGAAAAAGAAGCACCCCTGATGAAGGCGGCGCAGCAAATGCTGGTAGACTGGGAAGCCGATAAACCAGATGTGATCGAACTATGGACACGCATGAATCAATGGGTATATTCCGGATTCGATATAACCTATAAACGCATCGGGAGTGATTTCGATAAAATTTATTACGAAAGCGATACCTACCTGCTGGGGAAAAATCTGGTGGCATTCGGTCTGGACAAAAAAGTGTTTTATCAGCAGGAAGACGGCAGCGTGTGGATCGATCTGAGCGTAGACGGCCTCGATCAGAAGATCGTTCAAAGAAAAGACGGCACGGCCGTTTATATGACCCAGGACATCGGACTGGCTGAAAAGAAGTTTGAAGAATACCATACTTCGCAAAGCATCTATGTAGTTGCCGACGAACAGAACTATCATTTCCAGGTATTGAAACTCATCTGCACCAAACTCGGCCTGCCTTCCGCGGAAGGTTTGTATCACCTGAGTTATGGGCTGGTAGAACTTCCCACGGGCAGGATGAAAACACGCGAGGGCACCGTGGTGGATGCCGATGACATCGTGGATGAGATGGTTTCCATTGCGGCAAAACAAACCAATGAACATGGCAAGATCGACGAACTGAACCCGGCCGAAAAACTGGCGCTGTACGATGCGATCGGTCTTGGTGCCCTGAAATTTTTCGTGTTGCGCGTCGATCCCAAAAAGCGCATGGTATTCAATCCCGATGAGTCGATCGATTTTCATGGCTTCACGGGTCCGTTCGTTCAATGGACGCATGCCCGCATTAACTCCATCCTGCGCAAAGAAGCAGCAGTCAACGCGGTTCTTCCCACCGGAGAGTCGTTGCTTCCCCTGGAAAAACAAATACTGGTGGGGCTGGAAAAATACGAATCGGTGATTGATCAGGCGAGGATTGACATGAGCCCTTCCCTGATTGCCAACTACAGCTTCGAACTGGCCAAGACGTTCAACTCCTTTTATAATGTCCATTCGGTGGGGAAGGCTGAATCGCATAGCAAAAAAATATTGCGGCTGCAACTCTGCATGCTCACGGCAGCGGTCATCAAATCATCCCTGGCATTGCTCGGTATTCATGCGCCGGACAGGATGTAAGTGTATCCTTTCAGAAATCAATCCTCTTTTCTGTCTTCAGGCTTTTCAGTGAAGGGTCCATTTCAATGGCCTTATCACAAAGCTGTTTCCCTTTCTGCTCGTCGCCTTTTTTCTGATAGGCCATGCCGATCATATACAGGGAACGGGCGTTTTGCTTGTCGTAGGAAAGCATCCGGTCCCAATAATCAATCGCCTGGTCATATTTTTTCAGCTTATAATTGGTGAAGGCAAGACTATTCAGCAATTCCAGGTCGGCGGGTTTTTTCACCAGGATATCCTGTAATATTTTTATCGCTTTTTCGGGTTGTTTGATCGCGATATAGGAATCTGCGATATTTTCATAAAAGTCATTGTCTTTTTTATATCCTTTTGACGCGGCGATATCATAATATTTCAGGGCCGACTGATCATCATAAATAGTAGCGAAGGTGAGTGCGCATTCATAGATCCATTCCACTTTTGAAGAGTCGAGGGAAATCGCTTTTTGAAAATAAGGAATGGCCGGTTTATAGTTGTTCATGTCTACATATGCCCTGGCAATCATGTAGGGAATTTCCGGATTTTTCGGTTCTTCGGAGGCCGCCTCGGGCAAATAATTGAATGCCTGCCCGTAGTCCTCGAGCTCGTAATAACTTTTTCCCAATATATAATAGTTCTTCTGACCGGCGTGCAGCTTTTGCGCTTTGGCGGCATACCGGGTGGCGTCTTCCCACTGGTGGGTCCAGAAATAAATAGTGGTCAGGTTTACGATGGCGGTCGTGTCGTTGGATTGTTTTCTTTCCACTTTCAGAAAAGCGTTCCGTGCCTCATCGTATTTGCGGAGTTCCATCGCCGTCAGACCCAGTTCGCGGGCCGTTTCCGTGTTGGTGGTATCGAGCCGGGACGATTTCTGCAGGTCGATAAAAGCGGGAAGGAAACGACGCTGTTCTTTTTCTTCTTTTCCTCTCAGAAAAAAAAAGATCGCGCTGTCCGGGGTTTGCGCCTCAGCCGGCAGCATGGCACCGACAGCCAAAAAAAGGAGGATCCATGGTTTCATAATAAATGATTTGGTCATCAATCATTTGAGGACGATCGCCGAAAGGGGTGGCAGGTGAATATTCAGTTCGTAAAAGATTTCCTTTTCATCCACGGGATTTACGGGAATATCCGGATTGAATGTGTCGCCGGTGCCCCAATATTTTTTGTTGTCGCTGTTGAAAATTTCTTTCCAGGAAGATTTTCCATATGTAAACACTTTCCAGTCGCGCCGCACGACCGGGGTCATGTTCAGGATCACCAGGAGGTCGTCTCCGGGATCTTTCCCGCGCCGGCGATAGACGATCACGGATTCTTCCCGGTGATTGAGGTCCGTCCATTCGAAGCCGATCGGATCAAACTGATTTTCATACAGTGCCGGCTGACCGCGCAGGAGAAAATTCAGATCTCGCACACAATCCTTCAGCAAACGGTGGCCATCATACTGCAGGAGTTCCCAGGGCAGTTCGGATTTATAATTCCATTCCGTGGTCGATCCGAATTCGTCGCCCATGAAAAGCAGTTTCCCGCCGGGATGGGTGAACATATAGGAATACATCAACCGGAGATTGGCGCATTGCTGCCAGAAATCCCCCGGCATTTTATAGATCATCGGTGATTTGCCGTGTACGACTTCATCATGACTCAGCGGGAGCATAAAGTTTTCATCGTAGAAGTACATAAGGCTAAACGTAAACTTATTCTGCAGGTCTTTGCGCAGGATGGGATCCGTCTTGAAATAATCCAGCGTATCATGCATCCAGCCCATCATCCATTTCATACCGAAGCCAAGACCACCGGCAAAAGTGGGCTTGCTGATTCCCGGCCAGTCGGTCGCTTCTTCGGCGATGGTCTGTGTGTCCGGAAAATCCCGGAACAGGGTTTCATTCAGGTCTTTGATAAAGGCGATGGCTTCGAGATTTCCATCACCTCCGAATTCATTGGGTTCCCAGTCGCCGATTTTCCTGGAGTAGTTCAATTTGAGCATCGAGCTGACGGCATCCACGCGAAAACCGTCTGCATGAAATTTATCGTACCAGAATCTGCCGCCGCTGATCAGAAAGGATTTGACCTCTCCCCTTTTATAATTGAATACATAACTGTTCCAATCAGGATGAAACCCTTTGCGCATGTCGGCATACTCGTAGGTATTGGTGCCGTCGAACATGAACAATCCATGTGCATCGTACGGGAAATGGGATGGCACCCAGTCCAGGATCACGCCGATGCCCGCTTGATGAAAAGCGTTCACCAGTTCCATGCAGGACTGCGGGTCGCCGTACCGGGAAGTCGGCGCAAAATATCCGGTTCCCTGATAGCCCCAGCTCCCGTCGAACGGATGCTCCATGATCGGCATCAGTTCCACATGCGTAAAACCCATATCCTTCACATAGGGAACTAGGCGTTCGCGGATCTGGTCGTACGTATTGTAGGATTCTTCGTCATTTTTATCCGGCCGCATCCAGCTGGCCAGGTGTACTTCATACACGCTCCAGGGTTTATCCAGCGAATTGTGCTGGTGACGATCCTTCATCCAGGCTTCGTCTTTCCAGGTATAGTCGAGGTTCCAGGTGATGGAGGCCGTGAGCGGTCGCTTCTCCCAAAAATTGGCATATGGATCGCCTTTGACGGTTTCGCGCCCGTCAAATCCTTTGATGTGATATTTATATACTTCTCCTTTCGGCAGATCGGGAATAAAACCCTCCCAGATGCCCGATTTTTCCAGGCGCACAAAAAGCGGATGCAGTTCCGGGTTCCAGTCGTTG
>CAZZYD010000063.1:12749-15241 GCA_964658175.1 uncultured Puia sp.
GAAATTACCGATCACCGATACGTAGGTGGCATTGGGCGCCCACACGGAAAAATAATATCCTTTGCGGTTGAGCACTTCTTTCGGATGGGCACCGAAAAAATTATACAGGCTATAGTGCGTGCCCCGTTGAAAATTGCTGATGTCTTCATCCGAAAATAAAGAGTAGTTCCAGACAGCCCGGGTGGAATCTACAAAATGAACATTCTCATATCTTTCCTGCACATCCATGTAACTAAATTTACGACTATTTCAATTCCAGCACCCAGATCTTTCTGGGCGGGATGGCTGCCTTGTCTCCCATTATATATTCCTGCCCGCTCACCACTTCCCGGGCTTTGCTAAAGCCGGTGGTCCTTTCCTTATAATGCCCGAAATCAACGGGGTGCGATACGGTATCCGTATTCAGAACGCACATCACGGTTTGCCTGTTGTCATACCGGAAATACACATACAATCCCTCCGAAGGCAGGTATTGCATGAGTTTACCTTTCGTGATGGCGGATGCGTGTTGCCTGAACAGGGCAAGTCGCTGCACATACCGAAAGGCGCTGTTCTCGCGGTCATTCCGGTCTGTGGCGGAAAATTTATCGGTGCTGTCGCCGGGAAAACCGCCGGGGAAATCGGCGCGCACCATGGCATCGGAAGGATTCTTGAAATTCTTCATTTGGATTTCCGTTCCGTAATACAATTGCGGAATCCCGCGCATCGTCATGAGCAGGCCGATGCCCAGCTGGAAACCGGCGGTATCTTCTCCCGCCTCAGAATAAAAACGGTTCATGTCGTGGTTGTCGAGAAAAATGCAATTGCGCATCGGCTCCCTGTACAACATGTCTTCCGCGAGAGTTTGATAGATGGCTTCTTCCGCGTTACCGGGCGATGGCCTGGCTGCGTTGAGCAATGCGTTGCTGAGGGGAAAATCCGTGACGCCCTGCCCGTTGTGGGTGAAAGCGGTTTTCATGTTGTTTTCACAGAAATACGCCGCAGCGGCCACCTGGCCGGTGGTGACTTCCCCGAACGAACTCAGCGAGGGAAATTCCTTAGCGAGGGCGTTGTTCAGTGCCACCAGAAAATGTTCATCGCAATATTTATATGTGTCCACCCGCCAGCCGTCGAGTTTGTAGGTTTCGGTCATCCAGATGGCATTCTGGATCATGAACCGGGCGAGCAGCGGGTTACGCAGGTTCAGGTCCGGCAGGTGCGGCACAAACCAGCCATCGGTCATGACCGTTTTGTCGGCAGCCGTTCCATGGATGTCAAAAAGCGTTTGTTCGTGGTGGTTGGTTCCCTGGTATGCCGGCCATTGGTTGATCCAGTCGGCAGAAGGCAGATCGTGCAGGAACCAGTGCTCGAGGCCGATGTGGTTGTATACGGCATCCTGGATGATCCTGAGACCCCGCCGGTGGGCCGAATCCACCAGCGCATGGTAGGCCTTGCTGCCACCCAACCGGGGATCGATGCTGTAGTGGTCGGTAAACCAGTAGCCGTGATATCCGCTCATGTCGCCGGCGCCTTCCTTCTCCAGCGGCATATCATTTTCAATCACCGGGGTAAGCCAGAGGGCCGTGACGCCCAGCGCCTGGAGATAGCCGAGGTGCCGGATGATGCCGGCCAGATCGCCCCCATGGCGGAGCAGGGGATTGTCCCGGTCGCAGGACGTGTCGCGGAGACCCGCCACGCGGTCGTTGCCGGTATCGCCATTGCTGAACCTGTCCGGCATAATAAGATAGATGAGGTCTGCCGCCGTCACCCCTTTCGCATAGTCAACGCCGTTAGCTCCGGTTCGTCGCTGCAAAGGGAACCGGATTTCCTGATGGACGTTTCCTTTGCTAAACGTAAACCGAATCGTGCCGGGTTTTGCCTGGCGACCGATCACGAGGTTAAGAAAAAGATAATTGGGATTCGTTGTTTTGGCAATGGAGCTTAGCACCACACCCGGATAAGTCTCCATGGCCGTTGTCAGGGAAGCGATATTCTTCGCATGCACCATCAGTTGCAGTGCGGGTTCTTTCATGCCTGTCCACCAATTGCGGGGATAAATATCCTGCGCGTGACTGGCAACCGTAAAAAGAAGGATGAGGGCGGTTTGCCAGATTCTTTTGTTCATGCGGCAACCGGTTGGGTTTTTGAAATCCTTATGCCGGCAGGATCATATACGTAGATGACGCTCACCGCCGCAGCGAGCATACAGGCGCCCGCCAGCACGATGGCATAGACCGGCTGGTTGTGATAGATGTACTTTACAACTGGGCCGCCGATAATGCCGTTGATGATCTGCGGGATGGTGATAAAAAAATTAAAGATGCCCATATAGATGCCCATTTTTCCGGCAGGAATGGATCCCGATAAAATAACATAGGGCATGGCCAGGATACTGGCCCAGGCAATGCCGACGCAGGCCATCGAAAAAATAAGAAATTCTTTGTTTGGCGCAAAAAAGAACGAGATCAGTCCGATGCCGCCAATAATCAGTGAAAGCGCATGCGTTTGCTTTC
>CAZZYD010000064.1:0-15008 GCA_964658175.1 uncultured Puia sp.
TTATCGGGGTGCATTTAAGACGCCCACCGTGCGCAACAGTGCTCGGACGCCGCCCTATATGCACAATGGCGCGTTGCCAACGTTGCCATCCGTAGTAACGTTTTATAATGCCGGCGGCGGGCTGGGGCTTGGGTTACCAATCGCCAATCAGACCCTCCCGAGCGACTCGTTGCACCTGACGCCAAAAGAACAAGGCGCGCTGATTCTGTTTCTGGCGTCACTGACCGACTCAATGCCAACAGCGCCAAATAAAACGCAAACGATTGCTAAAAAGAGGCATCCCTACGGACAGTACCTATAAATGATAGACCCAGTGGACACCCACGACTTTGTCCTGGTAGAAGGGAAGCAGGACGTTGTCATCTCTTTTTTGATGTGGTACAAAGATCTTTTTGATTTTGGGATATAACCAGTATGCCAGGTGGGTGGATGCGATACCGACGCCAGCCCCAGCGACTACATCGCTAAAATAATGTTTGTTGTTGTACATCCGGAGGTATCCTGTGGTGAGGGCCATGGCGTATCCTGCGACGCCGTACCAGGGGGATACATTTTGGTATTCCATCCGCATGAATTCAGCTGATGCAAAAGCTTCTGCTGTATGACCAGATGGAAAAGAAAAATCGCCCGCCATATTGGGTCGCTCGCGTTTGGTCCAGCTCTTGACGGCCGTGACCGTCGAGGCCAGGATGATATTTGAAATCAGGTAAATGCCACTTCGGTCCACAAAATTATGAGCCCCTTTGATCCCTACAAAATTAAGTGCATACACGGCTGCACCAGGCGCAAATTCAAGGTAATTGTCGATGTGAACGACGGAATGCGGATGATCCACCCAAATCGCCCGTTGCAAATCCTGATCAAAATCAAGCAGGGGATCGCTGTGAAACGCCACATAGCCATAGACAAATAAAAAAGCAGGTATTCGGTAGGTCTTCCAGGCACTTTGTTGTGTCGGAGGGTCGGGCCGAAGCGTCTTGACGGCAAAACTGTCTGACATGTTTTGTTGCGCACGGGCGCAAAAACTCAGGCTGCAAATGATTGTCAACAAGCAGATTGATTTTTTACTACGGAACACGAGCCATTGAATCACGGTAGTTTTTGCTTGAGAGATGCGCGCGGGCGATAAAAGGTGGGGCATGACGAAAAGATATACATTTAAATAAGTGTACTAAAACATTGGTCTCTCCTATCGGGTCACGTACTTTTAAGTTTTCTCATAAGCCTGTAGTTTATAAGCCGCCCATCTCTATCGGCGGCTTTTTACGGAGTTATCGATTTTGGTGTGGGTGGATGATAATTGGTGAAATAAAAAACACTAAACTTTCGAATGACTTTGCCATTTTTCCAAACCAGGATTGGTTGGAGCGCATAAAATTGATCGAAGTAGGACCGGTACGAGGCTCGAATCCGGCCGTTTTCGTTTTCAAGATTATCGAAGCTGGGATTGGAGTCGATAAACAGCGCATCCTTCCCTCGAAGCAACTGCAGGTCCGAACCGATGAAATCGTATTGGAGTGCGCGTTCACCCACGATATTTTTGGCATACACCATTTCGGGTAGATAGAAGTTGAGAACAGATGAAGTCTTGTAGTCATCGGCCGAAAAAATAAAAGCCTTGGGATATTGGGCCCGCACGTCGCTGAGTTGCTTTGCAAAAGATGACCAGCCAAACCAAGTGTCGTCCGACTGGATGGGCACGATATAGAATAAGACTTCCAGCAGGAATAAGGCATGGACGACGACCGAGGTCAGCAATTGATACCGGAGCCAAGTCAGGTTCCAATACCGACAAACCCAGATGATACCGGTAATATAGGCCGGCATCATCCAGTTGATTTTTACCCAGTAGAAAAAAGATAGAAAGAGAAAACCTGCAAACAAGGGCAAGAAAAAGCTGAGTAAAAAAACAGATTCTGCGGCTAGTGGCCTTCGCTGTTTTGCATATTTTTTGAGGGTTCCGTACAGAAAGTAAACGATCGATCCAAACAACAGCGGCAACAAGAGGGCTGATTGATGACCCAGCACACCAAGAAATCCGAGGGGATCTATTTGTAGACCTTCGTGCACGCGGCCGGCGGATTGAAAACGGAACGAAGCAAAATGGTTGCGCACATTCCAAGCAAGGACCGGCATGCTGATCAGCACGAACAGGATAAGATAAAGGATAAATCCGGCAGATGTAAGCATTCGCCGGTGCGGCTTGCTCACGACGAAAAATGACACAAGCCCCACGACCAGAAATACCGCCGTATATTTTGAATCAAAACTTAACCCCGAGAGGATACCCGCCCAGATCCAGTAGCTGGGTCGTCGCTGAAAGATCGCTCGATGCAAAAAAAGCAGGCTCAAAGTCCAGCTGAGCATCAACGGAACATCCGGTGTGGAAATCAGCGACAGGATGCTCAGCATGAAGGTTGAAGCCATCAAGGCAACCGCCATCCAGGCATTTCTGCGCCCGACAAAGGCCTTCGATAATTGGAAAAAGGCACAAAGGGTACCAACACTGACCAGGGTATCCATCATCTTGACCACGAAAACAGTTTTGCCGAAAAGCACGGTAGCCAGGCGGAGTAAATAGGCGATCATGGGCGGATGGTCAAAATAAGACAGCGCCAGGTGTTGGGCGTAAAAATCGTAATAGGCATCTTGGGGCATCAAGCCGAAGTAAGGGAGGGCGATCAACCGAATCCCTACGAGGACCAGGAGGAGACAGATGATTAATTTCGGAAAACGGATAGGCTTCGCTGTCACAAAGTATGGTTATGAGGTTTATTGTTAAAACAGATCCGAAATTGGTGTAGGTCATCAATGAATCGATAATCAATTTGAAATCCGGACAGTTCACATACCTTAGAAATAATGGCCAATCCCAACCCGAAACCTTCCTGCTCGCTACCTTGTTTTTGAAACCGTTGAAACATTTTATCCGGATCGAGCGGTTCAGGGCTGCCCGCATTTTTAATGATGAGTGTATCGGGCAGGGAATGAATTTCGATTAGTCCATGTTCTACGTTGTGACGGATGGCGTTTGAGATCAAGTTGCTCAGTAAAATCTCCATGAGGGCAAGATTCGCGGGCACGGTGAGCGGGTGCGGATACAGTTGGATAAGTTTGATGCGTTTTTTGTCGATTTGCGGTTTATACGAAATGGCAAATTTTTGCGCGATCTCGTCTACCGGCACGGGTTCGATCGGATGATATTCGTCGTTGCGCAGTTTTGTCAACAGCAATAGGGAGCGGCTAAGCCGGGAAATCCGGCGGTTGTTGCTTTCCATCGACTCGATAATCCCGGCTTGGTCTTCGGTCAGTGGACTTGTCTGCATCAACAACTCCAGTTGACCCTGGAAGATCGCAAGGGGTGTCTGCATTTCGTGGGCCGCATTTTCAGTAAACTCTTTTTGGGCTTGGTACGCTTCCTGGTTTCGCTTCAACAAGTTTTGCAAGGCCCGGTTGAGGTCGTCAAATTCCAGCGTATCTTCCTTATTGAAATGGACGGCAGATTGTTTATTTAATTGATACTGATGGATGGTGTGGAGGCTGGCGTAAAACGGTGCCCAGAGTTTTTTCGAATTGCGCTGATTGATAAAGATCATCCCCCCAAGCAGCAGCACCAGCAACACCATTTCCACGATTACGATGCTACCCACCAGATCTTCATTTTCAATCAGCGAGCTGCTGATGACCAGCCGATAATTCTTTCCTTGTACCTGAATGCACGTGGCTAGTTCCCTATACGGGTCTGGGTCATTCAGATGGGGTCCCTTTTGGATGTACGTCGTGTAGAGCGAGTCCGCGGGACAATCGATCCGAGGTTCCAATTGAATGTCTTTATCGAGTTTCGACCAGGTTTGAAGTTCTTCTACGGACCGAATGGAAAATAGGCTCGCGCGGATATCACTCAGTTGGGAACGAAGTGATCGGTCGACGGATGTCAACAACATGTGTCGAACAACACCATAGAAAAGGGGGACAGCGATGAGCAATACGACGAAGGAATACAGCAGGTAAGACCGTATCGTTTTGGTGAGTAATTTCATCTCACTTCCAGCTTATAGCCCATACCATAGATGGACCGGACGCAGTCTGTGCCCCCTGAAGCCGTAATTTTTCTTTTTAAATTCTTGATATGGGTGTAGATAAAGTCATAATTATCAAATATTTCTGCGTCCGACCCCGAGAGGTGTTCAGCAATGGCATGTTTAGAGATCACCCGATTTTTGTTGGATGCCAGGAATAGCAGGAGTTCATACTCTTTCCGCGTTACATCAAGGGGTTGGTGATTGACCGTAACGGTTTTGGCTTCCACATCGATGGTGAGGTCACCCAAAACAAGGATATTCTGCCCATCAAAACGGCGACGCCGGATGACGGCCGACACCCGGGCATTTAATTCAGATAGGTGGAAAGGTTTGGTAAGGTAGTCATCAGCACCGAGGTTCAAGCCGGTGATCCGGTCCCGGATGGAATCCTTGGCCGAGATAATAATTACGCCGTCGGTTTTTTTATCTTTTTTAAGTTCTTTTAATAGTGTGAGACCATTGCCGTCGGGCAAACTGACGTCAAGAAGAATGCAGTCGTAGTCAAAGGCCTCGATCTTTTCCCGGGCTTTCTGAAAGGTACTGGCGGTCTCACAATGGTAATTTTCAGATTTTAAATAATGGACCATGTTTTTGGACAGTTCGGCCTCGTCCTCGACAATCAGGATCTTCATCAGTAAAATTTGTCAAAATAACAGCCCTATTCTGAGGAAATGCTGTCTCCCAGCCAGCTGGAGCTGCATTGTTTGACAATCAATACATCCTTTCTGATTGTCATTGGTGTACGACAGAATGAAAAAAAAAGGCTCCGCTTTGGATGCGGGACTGGCAGCAGCCGGTTGGCAATAAAGGGATTGACAGGCTGGACAAGCCTTTTAAGGCCAGTCTGTTACAAAGGCCGTGATCATCAGGAAATTGGCCACATCTGCAATCATTTTTGCGATGCGGACCGTTGATGGGGCAGAGAGGCCCTGTCTGTCAAAATCAATGGCTCTTTTGAAGGTTGGCTTTGGTTTTCCTGATAGGCGTTAACGATTATCATTGCCTGATACCCGAATACGCCGGCGTGGCCGGAGTGTGTTCTAATTACGATTACCTAATGCTGTTGGAGATGACGCCGCGGCAGCATATTAGGAATATGTCCGTGGCACTTTAAGCGCTTTTTGCCTTAAAGTAGATAAAGGTGGTTTTGTGTCAGTGTGATGTTTCTTTGCCGAGCACCCATTTCACAAAAATATGATCCCTCAAGAAGAGCCACAAACTCAACGACAAAGATTTCTTCTTTGAAACCGGGTTCAGTCCGAGCATTTTACCTTCGGTACCCATTCCGCACTGACGGGAAATGCTTCTTGTTTTCTTGTCGTGTTCACGGTTCGATTGGTTACGCGAAAGGTTGCTTACAATTCTTTCAAATTATCATTTGGATGCCGGTCTACCAATTTATTGTAAGGATCGATACCTACGCGCTGCGGTTTTGCGGTGACGTAAAAACGGATCATATGGAGCCCAGCCGTCAATTTATATTTCTGTAAATACAGTGGATGCACGACCGTGCGACCCCGTGCATTTTTTGTGTCTGATGCGAACGCGCCAATGTCGATATAATCGTTCATGTCTTTGGCTGGCACGTCCTCTCCGTTATGGTCGATCCACGCCTTTTCAACATCTACTTGTAAAGTGATCAAAAAATTGTTTTTACCCAATTGTTTGCAGGAAACGTCCGTGACTTTGCTATCGTACAACGTGACCTTTTGCCATGTATCCGACAGGTAATATTGCAGCGCTTCTGGCACGTGTTTTTGCAAGAAATGGAAAAGATCGTTGCTACCGGCAAAGGGTGGGTTGGTTTGGTAAGCATACGTTGCCTCAAACTCGCGAAGCGAAGCATTTAGGCTGTCGGCCCCCATCAAGTCGCGCAAACCATATAACGCAACGGCCCCCTTACCGCCCCACTCATACCACTGATCAGCGGTGAGGAGCGGGTGCTCCTTTTCTTCCATCCGGCGCCGGGCGAACAAATAATACCACAACTGATCGAGTAGGATCGGGCGCATGTTTGCAGCGCCATATTTTTTTTCCTCCATTACGAGCGTGCTATATCCGGCCAGGCCCTCTGACACCATCATGGAACCGACGGTATTATTCGGGCTTACCTTGAATCGCCACCATTGGTTTGACAGGTGACGAACAGCAGCCGTATAACAGTAGTCTACCTGATTGGAATCCGAAAATCCGGCATTCCACGCAAAATTTTCATTGAAGGCATCCAGGGTAGAGAGATCAGCTTCCCTCGGACCATAGACTGAACTTTCCACGAGTCGAATCGTACGAAACGGATAGGGCCCGTAAGCTGTCGCAAAAGATCGAAGCCCTTCTTTATATCCCGCCACAAAGCGTGGGAGGTTTTTATCGTGCTCCGGATGATAAAAAATATCGATGTCAATAGGATGATCCAGCAGCACGGTATCATGCAAATGAGCGAATTTCGCGGATAAAACACCAATCGGTGCATATAAACGCTGTTGGACATAGTGAAAATAGTTTCGGCCGTTCAGGGTCCATTGCCTGAAAAGGTCACCGGGTGCAATCGCGGTCTGATCGCCGGCCGTGCTAACTGTTATGTCCAAGCTCATCAGATCAGCTGCTCTTCCCGCTGCCAGGGTTCGCACGCCGGCCGGATCATCTTGTTTTATTTCTTCTTTCAATTTTACAGGAAGCTGATGTTGCTTGCGTACATAAGGACTGCCCTCCTCTTCCTCCGCATCGTAGCCTAATCCGGGCATCCCGGGGCCAACAAACATTCCATTGCGTAGGTATTGTTGGGCATAGAGGTCATTGGCAAATCCGGTAAAACTCATTGTTGAATGTATGTCCAGGACCGTGGAGTCTCCGGACATCAACGGTTTTAGTAAAGTATATAGCCGAAAGTCCGACGTATCCAGTTTCGGTCGGAAGACATTGAACTTGCCCCGGGGGAATGACAAAGGACTTATATAATGTAAAAATTTTCCGTCTTGCCGCACGCTATATTCCATCCCGTCCCCATCTAAGAGCAGTTGTCGGATCGGCTGATCGGTCTTGTTCAACAAAGTAATCATGCCATGGGTCTGTTGTGCTTGCCGATCTGGGAAAAGGTCCATGATCAGGATCATCCGGGTCACCTTGGGTAAAGGCATTTTTTCAAAATGCTTCAATTGTTTTTCATACAGCACGGCCCGCTCACTCAATTCGCTCTTGGTGAGATACCCATTCAAGTAACTGACATTGTAATAAATAAACCCACCCACGGATAGAAACGCGGCGCCTACAACAATGCTTATCCTTGTGGTTCGATGATCCATTCTTTGTTTCGCCAGCTGCCAGCGCTCTTTCCAACCGGCTGTTACACCGCGGTAATAAAACAAGGCCGCCAATATAAGTAAGCCTCCACCACACAACATCCAATAGAGGTTAAACCATTGCACCGGCGTCGCCATATGGCCGATGCCGTCCATATCAGACACGTCGTAGCCGGGCGTATAGGAGTACGTCAGGAGTTTATAAGTGAACAATCCTGAGTCATCCAAAAAGAATACGGCCACCCAAAAGATAATTGCCGCCGCGTGCGCTGCAAATTTGTGGTTGATGATGACATGCACCATATAGCAAAAGGCGGCCATTTCGAGCAGGCGCGGCAACACCAGCGTGACGATGTAGATGAAATATAAGTCCAGGTGAATGTCGTGAAACCCTTTGATGAGCTGGATCGGAATACCTAATACAAAAGGTATCCAGGCGAGCGTAAAAGCTAAGGTTAGGACGGCCAACAATTTGGAACCGTTGAGCACCCAATTCGGCATGGGGAGTGCATCATTAATGAAAGCGAAGCGGGTTATTCTATCTCGGTGAAGGATTTCGCCAGTATAGAAAACAAGGATAAAAAAAGCAAAGAACAGAAAACTGCCATTAAAGATATTCAGCAGCATGACGGTCCGGGGTAAGTCAGACACGCCATTGGTGCCATTGCCCATCCAAAACAGCATCCCCAGGAAAATGATGCCGGTCAACAAAATAATCCAGAAATAATTGTCCCGTATGATGTTGATCAGTTCGATCTTGGTCAGCTTGCCCAGGGTTCTCCAGTTGTACGTTTGGTTGAATTGGATGATGACTCCCGGGCGGGCAGCCATGTTCCCCGCAGTCGCAGACGGGGCAATGGATTTATCGCGTTTCCCACTAAAAAATCGTTCAAAGCTAAAACTGACATAGGTATACAGAAGGACCAGTCCGCCGATCCCTGGCCAGATCAGCCGATTGAGTAAGAAGCTGCCCCGGATCGGCATCAACTCTGTGTTTTGCGTGAGGGAATTGGAATTGTTCATTTGCATGCGTACGCCATTGATACCGAAAGGGTCTGCCAGGTCAATCACTGTTTCATTGTTGGTATGGCTTAGGAAAAACAGAGAGAGAAAATAACACAGAAAGAGCAGGATGCCGCCGCTGTAAATCACTTTTACATTTCGCGTCGTGGCCACCAATCCGAAAAAGAGCGAAGAACTAAAGAATAAATTGGGCAAGGCCAATGTCAAAAAAGGATGCAGGTAGTAACTCAGTTTGTTCGGTCCGTACTGAGCGGCCTCCGTCCATCCCATGATCGGACCGAGGCGAGTACCAATATAAGCGCCGACGAGGATGCCGCTGGCAATACAGAGCATAATGAAGAACGAGCCCAGGTACCGTCCCCAAAAATACCCGGCTTTGGTGATCGGATAGGTCAGGTAGTAGTCTTTTGTGTTGTATTCAATGTCTTTGTACAATGAGGTCCCCATGACGGAGGAAGAGACAATCATGAGGAGCATCGTCATTCCTGCACACCAAAGGGCCAGGATAATGGGCGCATTGATATGCTCTTTTTCCGCCAGTGGCAACGATCCCGTGGAAAAAGTGCCAATGGTGAAAATGAGTGCCGCGGCAAAGTACAGGTACGCAGCGGGCCTGCGGACCCTGTTTTGGATCTCGAATAAAAATATTTTCCGGAACATAATCGCTCAATTTTATAGACTGGTTACATCGACACGAGTGGCTATATGACTGAAGTAGACATCTTCTAAATTGGGTATCGCGGGGTAAAATCCTGGAGGTCGCCCCTCTTCTGTTAAAATACGGATATGCAGTTTCCCTGATTTTAGTTGTGTTGAAATTACGATGAAGTGGTCCTGATACAAGGCTAATTCTGCTTGCGTGATTTCCTTGGTAAAAACTCTCCCTTGCATTTCCTTCACCGCGCGGTCAGGCTCCCCGGCATAGAGGACTTCCCCCTGACAGATAATTGCAAATTGAGCGCAGAGCGTGCTGACATCTTCCACAATATGGGTCGACAGAATCACGATCGTGTGTTCGCCCAATCGACTGAGCAAATTGTAGAAGCGATTTCGTTCAGCCGGATCAAGCCCCGCCGTAGGTTCGTCCACAATAATCAATTTTGGGTTACCGATTAATGCCTGGGCGATTCCGAAGCGTTGTTTCATGCCCCCGGAGAATGTACCTAGGTGTTTTTTCCGGTCCTTGGCTAAGTTTACATTTTCCAACAGGTAGTTCACCAACTCTCTTCGCTCTCCGCCGTTTGCTATGCCCTTCAGTTGTGCAATATGGTCGAGCATCCGTTCAGCAGCTATTTTTGGATATACACCAAACTCTTGCGGCAGATAACCCAAGCATTGTCGGACGCGGGTCTTGTCCTTCAATACATCCAGCTGATCCAGGAAAATGTTTCCAGCGTCCGCCTCCTGTAAGGTGGCGATCGTACGCATCAGGGAAGACTTGCCGGCGCCGTTCGGGCCCAATAGGCCGAACATGCCGTTTTCCATGGAAAGGGAGACATTGTGGAGTGCTCGCACGCCATTAGCGTACGTCTTTGAAAGTCCTTGGACGGTCAATTGCATAGCGTTCAGAATTTAAATTTATTATCTACCCGGCCATTTAGGATCAGGCGGCCACTGTCAGCGATGTGATAATGCAGTTGGGCTTGGCCAGTATCTTGTAGCCACAGGCGGCTTTTGTTAAGCACATTGATGTGACTTTGATTGATTTTATTGTCTTTGCCGACGATAAAGTTCGCTGCGCTGCCCACGCTGGCACCAATGACGGCCTGTAAGCTGGCAATGGTGTCATTGCGGCATTCGATGTTGGCCGCGTGATCGGCGTAAAGCTGTAGACTATCTATGGTGAACCCCTGAATGACGGACCGTTTCCAGGAGAAATCTTCACTGGCCAAAGTATCCGTTATGCGTACCTTGTCCAGTTGGTAGTAAGTGTCTATCTGTACGGAGGTCAGCGTTGGGCAGGCGATGTACAGCACATAAGTGGAGGGCGTATTCCGGTAGCTGAAAGAAAATTCGGCGTCAATAATGAGTGTGTCCCCCACTTGTCGCAACCGGAGCATGGGCACAGCTGTGGGACTGGCCAAAATTTTAAAAGGCCCCTGTACCAGTATTATGTTGGCCGCACTGCCGGCGTTCAAACGAATGGCAGAAAAATGTTTAAAATCAATGGGCACGAAATTTCGGTAAGGATCGCGATAGTCCCCATTGAGCCACTCATGGCGCAGGTCCTGGTCGTAGAGCGCTAGGTTGACAATCATCAGCAGCACTGCTGCGATGAAAAACTTATGACTCGTTTTCATGGTCGTTGGAAGTTTGATCGGTTTGAGATGCCAAGTAATCCCGGTATTGCTGATTGATTTCCTTCATAGATATTCCCAACAGCTGGAGATTTTGAAAAAAAGCGGGCAAGTTTTGTTGAACAAAAAGTTCTTTTCGATAGGTTTTGACCTTTTCGCGCCCGTCATCGGCTACAAATAAACCGAGCCCGCGTTTGTTATAAACGACTTTCAGGTCCTGCAAGAATTCATAAGAACGCATCACGGTATTGGGATTGACTTCCAATTCGACGGCCAAGTCTCGCACCGATAATATTTTTTCACCGGCCTTCCATGTACCCCGCAGAATATTGTCTCCCACGAAGGAAGCGATCTGGAGGTAAATTGCTTCGTTGTCTTTGAATTCCATAACGCGGCTACACCTGTTTTTCCTTGAGTTTACAATAGGCAGCATACCAAAGCAGCAGGGTAGCCAGCACCGTGAACCCAACGACGCGGTTACTCGCCTTTACGGTCGCTGCAATCGAAAAATATTCGCCCGCCTTAAAAAAATTCAGGTATCCGAACGGCAACGCCGACGACAGCGTCAGACCCGTTAGTCCGCGGAGAAAAAGAGTATTTAAAATCACAACGATTGCATAGGCTACAAAAAATAAAAAACCAGTTTTGATGAAATGCCATTTGTCAAACTGAATTGCTCCCAGCAAAGTCAACGCATGCAGGATGGCATAAAAGACGAGCAGTACCCACATATCCGGTTGAAACAAGTTGAAATACTGACCAGGGTGCTCCGGCGTATTTTTCAGGTGACTCAACACGACCAGCACGGTGTAAAAAATGGCAGAATAAATACCTATGAAAACGGGGTAGGTGTACAACCAGGCCACCAGGTATTTTTCCCATGTGGAGGCCGGCAACGTCAGGGCTGGGATCGCCCGGCTGGTGGTTCCGAGGTCACTAAAAATCGTACTAGTGAATATTGTGCCGCAAAGCAGTAAGCCTGAAACGAACAAAGCGGTTTGAATCCCGCTGTCAACGGGGCCGGGTATAATAAAAAATAAAAATGAACCTCCGAGGAGCATGGCACCGATTAAGACCGCAATGGACATCCCGTATATGCGGGCGTGTTCGACCGTTTGTTTGATGAAAAGGCTACGAAACCGGGAGAGATCGAAAAAGTTATGCATGATCCTGATGGTTTAACATGGTGAGCAAAGGCGGATGGGGGGCGGTTACCGCATTAAATAACAGTTCCAGGTCTACTTTGCCGTACCGCGCATCTGTATTCTTGAGAATCGCATTTTTTCCGCGCAGCGTTTCTTCTTCGTATAACACGGAGAGTCCGGTGGTGTCGGCAAAATATCCAAACACGAGTTGTTCGGCGAGTCGATCCACGGCAGCCTGCAACACGATGCTGCGGTTGTCCAGGACAATCACGGTATCGATGAGGTTTTCCAAATCGCGTACCTGGTGGGTGGACACAATGATGCAGCGCTCGTCGGTAACGGCGGCCGCCATGAGTCTGCGGAACTGAACTTTGGAGGGAATATCGAGGCCGTTGGTCGGTTCATCCATAATCAACAACGCGGTGTTGGCAGCGAGCCCGAAGGCTATTAACGCTTTTTTTTGTTGGCCGTAAGACATTCTTGAAAGGAGCGCTTGCGGATCTACGTCCAACGCATTTAAATATTTCTCATAATCTGTTGAGCTAAAGGTTCGGTAAAACCCCGCCGAACTTTTTTGTAATTGACGGGGTGTTAGCGCGGGCACATGCACGGTTTCAGCAAGAAAGTATAATCTAGATAAAGTAGCAGGCAACCGGCGTGCCGTATTGATGCCGTGCATGAGGCATTGGCCTTCTCGTGGAAAAGCCAACCCCGCGATATTTTTCAGTAGGGTCGATTTGCCGACGCCATTTTTTCCCAATAGTCCATAAATATGACCTGCCGACAATCGAAGATTCAAGCCTTCGATGAGTGGTGTCTGGCGGCCATACTGAAAGAGCAAGTTTTGTATCTCAACCATACAAGCTAGTGTATTAGCGTACTAGTACACTGCAAATATAAGATGATTTTTCATCCACCAAAATTTATTTTCTGTTAAGGGCGGATGGTGGAATAAAAAACGATGGAGTCGATTCAGATCGGCAGGCCTTGAGTAGAATGTAAAGTAAATAGTAGGGCCACCGCTGCAATTGAACCCAAGAAAAGTCACGTTTTTGCCTAATGATCACGACAAAAAGTTGTCGATATTGACGTACACCGGAAAAACGTATACAGCGGAAATAGGCGCCAAATTAAGATTGACCTATGGTCTGATGGCGACCGACCCGGCGTGATTGAACGTAGGTCGTAGTCATAATTTGGGATAGGAACGTTCGCAAAATTTATCGTGTTTTAATCCATCGCAGTCGGGTAATCAATCCGCCAATCCGCTCCTGGGCGGTTAAAATCAACGTATCACCCCTAAAAGCAAATGCTCTTTTGACCGTGGTGCCCACCTCTGACGGGTGATTAGATGAAATGATATGGTGTTCAATCAACGCGGGATGCTGGCTCAACGAACAAAAACCAAAATATTCAAAACTGCTGCTATATAAGGCTAGCGCCAGGTACAACATTTTGGTGTTGGTACTGTCTGCGCGTGGCAACGATTCGATGTTCCTAAAATTAGGTGGCAACAGTTCCACGCCCATATGCCCTTGCCCGTCATAAAGAATAAATCCAGTGTAGCCCATTCTGGTCGGTGTCTCAAACCAAATTCCGGTTAAGGAATCAAATGATTCATATTTGTCGAGTTTCCAGAGGCCTTGGAATGCTGACAGGGATTGATATGGATAGCTCCTGCAAGCATGGAACGAGGCAACCGCCAAGATAAAAACCAGAAATTTTAACATCATACCGTTAGATTGACTCCATATTCAAAAATTGCGTTCGAAGGATAGAGGCAGCATCGCTTGTTATGAATCAAAAGTAAAAAAAACGAACTGATTGAAATAGGTTTTTAAGCTTTAGGCGTTTAGCCACACGCTGATATGCGATTGCATTACTCAGAAATCAAACAGTTTTTTAGGTTATGACTCTAGGAAACTTGTTCCTGAATTGATATGCGACAGATAAACTTGGTTTTTGCGTACATTTAGTTTGTAATTCATTTTTCGAATAAAACTACATCTATGCGTCGTCGTTCCTTTTTACAAATAGCTGGAGGAATCTTGCCGGTCACACCTCTTTTGACCGGGTCGAACCCGTTTGAAAAAAAACGGTTGGACCAAGGTTTTGAAGTAGGCAATGGGAAGGACCGTCACGATGCCCCGATAACGTTGCTGGAAGGCGATATCTTTTATACTAAAATTTCGACCGAGGATACGGGTGGAGACGTATTTATTTTCGAGTCCACCCGTAAAGTGAATGGGGGTCCGCCTTTGCACTATCATCCGGATCAGGACGAATGGTTCTATATCTTATCCGGCGAATTTTTGGTGAAAATTGGAGATAAAACGTTTACCGCCAAAGCCGGTGATTCTGCTTTTGCGCCCCGTAAAGTACCGCACGCTTTTAGTAAGACCAGTGACGGAGAAGCAAAAATGTTGATTATGTTTCAACCGGCTCTTAAAATGGAAATGCATTTCAAAGCGGTCAGTGAAGGATTGTATAAAAACTTATCTACCGCTGAAAAGCGCAAAATTCAGGAGGACCATGGTGTTTTCGTTGTCGGACCGGCTTTAGCTCACGAAAAGTAATCGTTTTGGACGTATTGGAACTTGAATAAGGGGCATGTCTTTAGTTAAAAAAGACCACCTGCTCGGTTTGAATGCAAAAAATCTTCCAAATTCTCCTGGATGGGCAACGGGTTCAACATCAGGTGACAAACTAAAAACAACGTCTTCAATCGTTATTCATGAGCATATCCCCTTTGCCTACGAAAAGATTTGCCGTATTCAGTGGTATCAGCGGCATAGTCGGGGTAGTGTTGCTAATCGTATCTTTTACTATTAACCCGGGACCCAAACCGAATGCCTCCCTGGACGAATTGATTGCATTCGGTCATCAATATTATATACCCATTTTATGGGGAGCCTGGCTTCAGTCGGTGGCACCCGTATTCATCGTACTTTTTGCTTTTTCGATGGTAAAATTGGCTGGGGCGACGCAGAAATTGTCTGGTTGGATGACGATGTTTGGCGCCGTCGTCTTAATCATTGTTAGTCTCCTAGAAATCACATTTTATATCGCAGCGGTATTCCTGTCTCCCAAAATAGGCATTCTGATCAGCTTGAATACAATTCATGCTGTGCAGCACCTCTATTTTATCGTGGCCGCACCTACCCT
>CAZZYD010000065.1:0-14820 GCA_964658175.1 uncultured Puia sp.
CGGCGAATATGCAGAGCGAATTAAACCTGGTGTGGAAATATCTCCTTCCCGCCATGCGCAGCGGTACACTGAAACCCGATCCCCTGCAGACCGACAAAATGAAACGCAGACTGGATGCACTGGCGCTGCCATTGGCCCTTCATGAAAAAGATACCCTCACCAACCTGCTTAATGGCAAACGATTTATTTTTCAACCGAACGACCGGAAAATCGATTCCTATTTATTCGAGACCAAAGACAGCAGTTTACTCCTCAGCATCAATACGGGCAATGATACCTACACGCTGAATTTCGGATCGGGCGCATGGAAAACAGGTAAGACGAATATGCCTGGCCCGTCACTCACGGCTCCATGCCGGGAAAACAATGCGTTGCTCATGCCGTATAAAGTCGCCGGGAGCTATGCGTGGAAAGATCCGCATACACTGGAACTGACGCTCCGGTATATTGAAAGTCCGCACACGCTGTACATCACCTGTCACATCGACCGGGGCGCCATCGAAAGCAGTTTCGCAGCCAGCAATGATTATGGAAAAAAGATACAGACCATTACGGGTGTGCTGAAATAAGCCGCCTGCTGTCATATGAAAATTTACCTGTCTTCGTTCCGGGTGCTCTATTTACGAACCGTCACCGCCCTGCTGGCGAGGATACCCGTCACGGCTAACCGCCGGAGATTGATCATCCAACATTTGCAGACACAAATCAAAGAAAATTATATTTCAGCAGAAACGGCTATCAGCATGGCGGACAAAATTGCAGAAGGTCAGCAGTCCGGCGCCTATGACCATATCCGGGATGCTAAAGATTTCGCACGCATGCTGACCGGCGACGTGCGGTCGGTGTATAACGACAAACATTTCCTGGTTCGGTTTGCCCCACCCATGTTTCGCGAAGTATCCAAAGGAAAATGGCTGGAAAGCAAAAAAGAAAAAAAACGCCGGCTCGACCAGGGTAAGAAAATCAATTTCGGTTTCGCCGCGGCATCAGTGATCGAAAACGACATCGGCTACATCCGGTTAACGCATTGCTGGGAATTAGTTCCTGCAGCAAAAGCAGCGGCCGATGCGGCCATGCAGACCGTATCTCAGGCGAGGGGACTCATTTTCGATCTGCGCGAAAACCAGGGCGGTGACCCCGCGATGCTGAAATACCTGCTTGGCTTTCTTTTCGCTTTGCCCACCCATTACAACGATGTGTTTGAAGGAAGAAAGAACCGCTGGACCTCCGATCATACAGTGCCGAATGAAAAAAATGGCCTGTTCGCATCCATGCCGGTCTGCGTATTGAATTCATTGATGACATTTTCCGCAGCAGAAGAATTCGCCTATGATTTGCAGACGCAAAAACGCGCGCTCATCATCGGGGAAAAAACAGGCGGCGGAGCACACCATATCGACATTCTCCCGCTTGCTTATCATTTCGTCGTTCACGTGCCCATCAAGCGATCCGTCAATCCCATCACGAAAACGAACTGGGAGGGCGTTGGTATTATTCCGGATGTTGCCGTGCCCGCCAGTGAAGCCCTGCCAGCAGCGATCCGAATCCTACAATCCAAATAGCAGGGATAAAGGCCTTCTTTTTGCCGCTCGTACAATAGTGCACGCATTTTCAGCGACAGACGGCCGAATGAAATAAATTGTCTGCGGATTAAAACCCCGCATATGAAAAAAACAGCCTGCCTGACCTGCCTTCTATTTTTACTATTGACCGAATCCGGATTTGCGCAAAAAGATTCAACGGTCACCCTCAAATCCATCCTGCTCGAACAACTGAAAACGACCCACAAAACAAAAGACTGGTTTGTTCCGGCGTCGGATGCCGTAGACGGACTCACGCCGGAACAGGCTAACTGGAAAGACAGCAGTGACAATCATTCGATCGCGCAACTGACCACCCATTTGCTTTTCTGGAACCTGCGTGCGCTCGAAAATTTTAACGGTCACTCGAAAGGAAATTTTACCGGAGACAATAAGGAAACGTTTACACCTGTGACGAAAGCCACCTGGACCGCAACTGTGCAGAGACTGGACAGTGTGCTGACTGCCTGGGAAACCGCCGTCGCACAAGCCGACGAGAAAAAATTGCAGTATTATTACAGCACCATCGCCCATATCGGAACGCACAATGCCTATCATACCGGCCAGATCATCTATATAAGAAAAATGAAAGGCTGGTGGAATCCCGATAATGGCGTTAAATAAAGTGCAGAGCCGATTTACTTACGGTGCTTGAATAACCAGGCCGCGACCTGGTAATAGGCAGTCGCAACCCGCGTCAGGCTATCAGCATTTTTTACTGACTGGGCATCCTTCCCATTGGTGATGGCATATGTTTTCACCTGACGGACGGGTGATTGAATGACCAGGGTGGAATCTTTCAGATACCCCAAGCCCTGGTAAGTAGAAATAAAACCTCTTCCCCGGGTTGAATCCGTTGAGAAAATATCCTGCCCCATGAACTCGCTGCGATACGATACATGCAAAAGTCCGAGAATGGTTGGCGGGATGTCGATCTGGGAACTGAGTAAGGGAACTTTTTGCGCGCTGATATGTGCGGGGGAATATATGATCAGGGGAATATGGTAATTATTCACCGGCATCTCCACACGACCCGCACTGTGCGCACAGTGGTCGGCAACAATTACAAAGATGGTATTCTTAAACCAGGGTTTCTGTTTCGCTTCGCGGATAAATTTCCCGATGGCATAGTCGGTATATTTTACGGCGCCCTCGCGGGTTTTTGTTTTCGGCGAAATGTCGATGCGTCCTTCGGGATAGGTATAGGGCCGGTGATTCGACACGGTCATGATATGGGCAAAGAACGGATTGTGGGCCGCATGATCCCGGTCAAGGTTGGTGATGGCGAGTGTAAAGAGGTCTTCATCCGCCACTCCCCAGATATTGGCGTAGTGTATATCGGTGGGGGAAAGCGCTGTCCGGTCAATCACCTGGTATCCGTTATTCGAAAAAAATTCGTTCATGTTATCGAAATAACCATATCCACCATACATGAACTGACTTTGATATCCAAGTTTCTGAAAAACACTCCCAAGTGAAAAAAGATGTTCGTTGTCCGGTCGTTTGATGATGCTTTCACCTGGTGTCGGCGGCGTTGCGAGCGAAAGCGCCTCGAGGCCGCGCACAGTGCGCGTACCGGAAGCATACAGGTTCGTGAATAAAAGTCCTTCCCCCGCCAGCGAATCAAGGTTTGGCGTGAGATTATTCCTGTTTCCAAATGAACCCATAAAATCGGCACTCAGGCTTTCCACGCTGATCAGCACGACGTTCCAGTTTTTCCTTGGACCGGCGGCAGAAATATCCCTGTCAATGCTCAGGGAATCCGTGCCGCTAAACCGCGCGCTTGGATTTTTCAACTGTTCACGTACGATTTGAAAAGCTTCGGCATCCGGGAGGGTTTTATAAAACCGGTAGAAATCGAGTTCATTGTTCCTGAATGCCGCCGCAAATTCAAAAATCCCATTGGCGGCAAGTTCACTCGCGTAGTTGTTATCGCTGAATTTTTTCCATTTGTCCGTCACCAGCAAAGAAGTGAGTATCGGCAAAAGCAGCAGCACGAGTGTAACCTTCGTACGATAAAAAAAACGCGAAGGGCTGTATACCGATTGGGAAAGGATTTTCCGGATCAGTAAAAAGATGGCGGCCGTAACGACCAGCACGGCGCCGATGATCCAGAATACCGGATACGACTGCGTGATGTTGCCGATCACTTCATTGGTATATACCATGTAATCGACGGCGATGAAATTATATCGCGTGGCAAATTCATTCCAGAAAATCCACTCGCTCACGGCATTGAACAATAAGAGGAACACCGCCACAAAAAAAGCGACGTTGAGCACGACCACCCGCCATTTGTTGCGGAATGCCGGTGACTGCGTACCCAGAAAAGCGAAAATCAGCAACCGGAGAAATAAATAGATGATCACGCCATGGTAGAGGTCGCTGTTGTAGTCTTTTGGAAAAATATGCGTGAAGAGCAGCAGGGCAATGACTACCAGAAACAGCCCGATGATCTTCCATTTCCAGTGCGGACGGTACATGTTTTCGTTGCTGAACCAGATCTGCAATACAAATGGAACGATGAGATAAGTGCTAACCATTAGATCGTAAAACAAACCGATGGAAATACTCCCCGCCATATCCCGGAATGACCAGTGCGAGCCGGAAGCAGCCGACAAGAGGATGGCAATACGGGTGAGAAAAGAAATCAGCAACACCAGCAAAACCAGCAGGACAACCGGTTTGAACCTGCCGCGAAATATGGAGAACGGACCCTGTCCGGTAGTTGGTGTCAGCATTTGTTAGACTAAACGAAGCACAAAATTATCGCTTTCTGGTAAAATTCGGTAGACATATTGTGCATATGCTGAGCCAATGCTGATTTTGAAGAAATTCCGTGCAGCATTTCAGTAAAGAAAGATGATCCTGAGGAAAGATATTTTGCACCTCACAGCATCGCTTTGCGCATCGTCGGCACAAGCAGTTGCATACCGATCCAGGCCAGCAGGTATGCGCATCCGCAGATCGTAAAAATGATATTGTAACCGGCGCTTAAGAGGCCAAGCGCTTTGAAATGGTCGAGCACAATGCCGATAAAAAAAGGAAAGAGTATGCCGCCCACAGAACCGGCCATTCCTCCCACACCCACCACTGAACTCACTGCCCGTTTTGGAAACATATCAGAAACGGTGGTGAAGATATTGGCGCTCCAGGCCTGGTGCGCGGCGGCTGCCAGACTGATCAGCGCCACGGCAACCCAGATATTTCCGGTGAATCTTACAAAGATTACGGGCACCACACAGATGGCGAACATCAGCATCGACCATTTACGCGCTTTGTATACCGGCAGGCCGCGTTTTATCAGCGCGCCGGATAAATATCCTCCGAAAATACTGCCGAAGCTCGCTGCGATATAAACTGTTGACACATGAATCGCTGATTTGCGGATATCGAGGGAATAGGTCGAATTGAAATACGACGGGATCCAGAAAAGATAAAAATACCAGATCGGATCAGTCAAAAATTTACCGAGAATAAAAGCCCAGGTCTGGCGCAGGCCCAGTATCTTTTTCCAGCCGACCGTTTCCAGCGGCGCGGATACACCGGCAACATCGTCCGAATGGATATAATCATATTCTTCTTTTGACAAACGGCGCTGCCGGGAGGGAATTTCATAAAAGATGAGCCAGCAGATCAGCCAGATAAATCCGAGTACCCCTGTCCAGACGAATGCCTGCTGCCATCCGTACACAGAAAAAATCCAGGCAATCAGCGGCGGTCCCAGGATCGCCGCAACATTGGTACCACTGTTAAAGATTCCGGTAGCAAATGCCCGGTCCTTCTGCGGAAACCATTCGGCAACCGCCCGGATGGCGGCCGGAAAATTACCTGCCTCGCCAAAACCCAAAGCTGTTCGGGCAACGCCGAAACCAAATGTACTTTTCGCGAACGCGTGACAGATGGCGGCGATGCTCCAGATAACAATCGATGCCGCATAGCCAAGCCGGGTACCGATTTTATCAATATATCTTCCAAATCCCAGCAGACCGATCGCATAGGCCGTGGAGAAGGCCATGACGATGGCGCTGTAATCTTTTTCTGTCCAATGAAAGTCTTTGGCGAGGTTGTCTTTGAGCAATCCGATCACCTGGCGGTCCAGGTAGTTGATGGTCGTTGCAAAAAAAAGCAGGGTCGCCACCACCCATCTGTAATTTCCTGCCGGCGTTTTTATCTGCGCGTCCATGCTGTTGATTAAAACAATCGTTAATGCTTGTTCTTATTTGAGGCTGATCACCGGGGCCGGATCCATATCCTGAAATAAAAAATTTTCTCCGGCCATGCCCCAGATAAAGGCGTAATTGGCGGTTCCGCATCCGAAGTGAACGGACCAGGGGGGCGATATGACGGCTTCGTGGTTCTTCATCAGCAGGTGCCGGGTTTCAGCCGGTTCTCCCATCATATGAAAAATGCGCTGGTCGTGTGCCAGGTCAAAATAAAAATATACTTCCGTCCGGCGGGTATGCGTATGGGGTGGCACAGAATTCCAGACACTTCCTTTTTCAAGAACGGTCAGTCCCATTACCAACTGACAGCTTTCAATCCCGTCCGCATGGATATATTTGTAGATGGTTCGCGCGTTGGATGTTTCCGCGCTGCCCAATGATACAGGCGACGCCTGTTCTTTCAGCATCAGCTGGTTCGGACAGGCACGGTGCGCCGTGGCAGAAAGCAGAAAAAATACGGCCGGATCTTTTTCATCCACACTTGCAAAACGCACTTCGCGCGTCCCTTTGCCCAGGTAGAGGCAACTTAATTTTTCGAGCGTATAATCCTGGTCTGCCGACACAATCCCCGTGCCGCCCACGTTGATGATGCCGAGTTCTCTCCGTTCAAGAAAATAATCGGCCGTCAGTTCCGCGTCTGCAGTCAATGCCACCGCTGTCCTGCCCGGTTTTACCCCGCCGGCGATCATCCGGTCGTAATGGGTATACACGGTTTGAATGCCGGCACCTGTATACAGGTTTTCGCAAAGAAAATGCGCCCGGAGTTGTTCGGTGCTCATCCTTTTAACTTCTTCCGGGCTATGTTGAAAACGCAGGTCCATCATGTGTTTGTTGTTGCGATGCCTTATGAATTGGCCATAAACTGCTGCTGGTAATCGCGCGGGATCATGTGCTGGCATTTCTTGAAGTGGCGGTAGAAATTGGATTTATTTTCAAATCCGCTGAGATAGCTGATCTCCGACACGCTGTGATTCCCTTCCATCAACAGGCGGCAGGCATGGCTGATCCTGATTTCCGTTACATAGTTGCTGAAGGTTTTCCTAGTGTGGTGTTTGAAATAACGCGAGAAAGACGGAATGCTCATATTAAGTTTACCGGCGATTTCCTCGATGTATATTTCTTCGCGGAAATTCTTCAGTATAAACTGAAACACGGTATTGATGCGGTCGGCATCCATGCTGTTGTTGGCGGTAAAGCCCTGTGACAAAATAAAATCGAGTTCCTTGCTGGTGGACAGGTTTACGAGGATCTGCAATAAGCTGATCAGCCGTTGCGGCGGCGGCATCGCCACCATATCGATCAGCATCTCCTTGATGGTTTCCTTGGTGCTCCCCTTGATCTCGATACCCAGCGCAGATTTCCCCAGCAGTTTGTGGACCTGTTTCATTTCCGGCAGATCGAAAAAATGATCGCCGAGAAAATCATCCGTGAAATGCAGAAAGATGGAACGGGCTACGAGCTTCGGATTTTTATAGTATTTTTCGCTGTTCCGGTACAGATGCGGGATATTCGGACCGATCAGGATGAGATCGCCGTCTTTAAAAAAACTCACGTTGTTCCCGATAAATCGTGTGCCTTCCGCTTTTTCAATCAATACCAGTTCGTATTCCTTGTGAAAATGCCAGGGCTTGTCAAAATAATTGCATTCCCATTTCTTGCACAGAAAAGAAGCGTCCGGAGAAATAAACAATTTATGTAACTGGGGCCTCATGATTACAAGATAATCTATTCGGTACAATTTTTTGTCAGGCAATCGTCACCTGCCCATCCATCCGCCGTCTACTGTTATGATCGTTCCGTGTACATAATCAGACGCCCGCGATGCGAGGAAAAGAGCGCAGCCCTGCAGATCTTCCGTGGTTCCCCAGCGGCCTGCCGGTATTCTGTCGAGAATGGATTTATTCCGTACAGGATCGGCCCGCAGCTGAGCTGTATTATCGGTAGCTATATAACCGGGCGCAATGCCGTTTACGGCAACGCCGCTGCCAGCCCATTCATTGGCAAGGGCTTTTACCAGGACAGCGACTGCCCCCTTGCTTGCGGCATAGCCCGGCACGAGAATGCCACCCTGAAAACTGAGTAAGGAGCAAATGAAAATGATCTTTCCCTGTTTGCGCTCCAGCATTTTTTTGCCGAGTTCCCGGGCGAGGATAAAAGGGGTATCAAGGTTGAGTGCCAGCACCTGGTCCCAATCGTCGTCAGGATGTTCCGCTGCCGGTTTTCGCCGAATGGTCCCGGCATTGTTGACAAGAATATCAATGATGGGTTGTTCGGTGTTTAAGGTCCCGATGAAGGCATAGAGTTGTTGCCTGTCAGACAAATCCGCCCTGAATCCTGTAAAGCGTCCCCCCAGGCGGTGGATCTCATCGCCCACCTCACTGGAAGCCGGATCGAGGGATGCAGAAACACCGAGCACATGCGCGCCGGCCGAGGCAAAAGCAATCGCCATGGCTTTGCCGATGCCTTTATTGCAACCTGTCACCAGGGCAGTTTTTCCATTCAGACTAAATTGCGCGGCCACATCCATCGTTGCTTTTTTCAGGCCATTTTGTTACAGGCAGATCCGATTTTTTCGATTTCGACGCAGACCTTGTCACCAGGTTTCAGCCAGTTTTTTTCTTTCATTCCCATGATCACACCTTCCGGGGTACCGGTGATGATGAGATCTCCCGGCTCGAGGGTCATATGCCGGGACAGGTCTTCAATAATTTCCGCCACCGTGAATATCATGTCAGAAGTATTCGAATCCTGTCTGGGCGCATCATTCACAAAACACTGCAACCGCAATGTCTGCGGATCGCTGATTTCGTCGGCCGTGACCAGGTATTTTCCCAAAGGTAAAAAATGATCGAGGCTTTTACCCATCAGCCACTGGCTGGTGCGGAACTGCAGGTCGCGGCAGGACAGATCATTGGCCACGCAGTATCCGAGCACAAAGGACAGCGCCGTTTCCTTCGTCGCATCCTTGCAGCGGCGGCCAATCACAAATCCCAGTTCCACTTCATAATCGAACTCCCTGCCTACTTTTCCCAGCGCAATATCTGCACCATAATCGACCAGCGTGTTATTGTATTTGGTGAACACGACCGGCACCGTTGGAACCGGCATGTTACTCTCCAGCGCATGCCGGCGGTAATTCAAGCCAATGCAAATAATTTTGGACGGGGTGGCCACACAACTCGCAATGGACAGCGTGGCTTCCGGCAACAGAAAAGATTTTATTCCCTGCGCATCAGAAAGCGCGTGGTGTACGACAGCAACCAGCTCATCAGACAATCCCCACGACGAGACAGGACCTAATTTTCCGGCTTGCCTGTATGCATCGATGTCGACTACGCCCGCCGGTGTGGAAACGCCCAGAAAGACCTGCTTGTCGCGATGGAAGTATAGTAATTTCATGATAACTGGATAGGTTAATAGGTGGCGCGGCCGCCGGACAAATCAAAAGTAAATCCTGAAGTAAAACTATTTTCACGGGAAACAATATAGGCTGCCAGGTTGGCCGCCTCTTCGAGGGTCCCGCAGCGTTTCATCGGAATTTTATCTGTCATGTATTTTACCTGCTCCGCCGGCATGGCGTCTACCAGCGGGGTTCGGATCACCGCCGGTGCCATGGCGTTCACCGTGATGCCGTTCTCCGCAAATTCCCGGCCCTGCACTTTGGCCATGCAGATAACTGCTGCCTTTGACGTGGAGTAGGCGAGCATACCGGCATTGCCTTCCTTACCCGCGATCGAGGCGATGTGGAGGATCCTGCCGTAATTGTGCCCGATCATATTCGGTATCACTGCTTTCGAAGTATAAAAGCAACTCATGAAATTCACTTCAAATACTTTATGAAGGTTCTCCGAACTCACCTCATGACTGAACACATTGGTGATGCCGGTAATGCCGACGCAGTTGATCAGGATGTCGATCTTCCCGGTTTCCTTTATAATCAGGGCGACCGCCTCATCCACTTTTTTCGAATCGGTGACATCGATCGGAAATAAACGCACATGTTTTTTGTATCCGCCATACTCCTGCTCGAGTTGTTCTTGATTCAAATCAAAGAGATAGGCAGACACGCCCTTCTCGAGCAGGTGGTGTGCGATTGCCTTGCCCAGGCCGGAGGCCGCGCCGGTAATAATGGCCGTTTGTTGAGAAAAATCTTCCATAATAGTACTTTGTATCTTCAGTTAGTCTAAGGTTGCCACCAGGTCGACGATGCGCTTGTTCAGTTCCGCGATATAATGCCTGGAAGACGGATCCGGAATATAGGCGGCCTGCCGCGCTACACTGTTCTTCAAGATCCCCCGGGCGATGAGCAATTCTTTTTCGGCGTAATGGAACAGCTCCATATTTTGCAATGAAAAAAATATCTGCGGCATTACTTTTTCAAACAGGTCAAAGGCTTTGTCAGTCTCCCCGTTTTTACGCAGGGTAAACACTTTCTGCAACAGATCGGAAACGGCCAGCCCCGGCATAACACCGACAATGCCGATCGGAATCAGTTCCAGCATATACAATCCGCCCCAGCCTTCAAACAGGCCGACTTTTCCCCCGGTGGTCCGGATAATATCTGAAAACTTCGGAGCGCACAGCGGTTCTTCCAGTTTCAAATATTTAAAATTGGGATTTTCATCCATCAGGGTTTTAATCAGTCCGACACTGATGGAAGAACCACCGGGATTGAAATCCTGGATCAATACGGGGGTATTTGGAATGGACTGGAAAAATCCGGTCAGGTATTTTTTCAGGGCGTCTTCCGGCAGACTGAAAATCCTCGGCACGGCCAGGGATATTACATCTGCGCCGGCCGCTACATTTGCCTGGGCCAGCCTGATGGCGACTTTCAGCGCCGCATGATTCGACTGGGCCACAACTTTTATCCTGCCGGCGGCATGGGTCACCGCTACCTGTACCACGCGCAGTTTTTCTTCATCTGTTAATTTATAAAATTCGCTGGCATACGCGGGCAGGCATACAGCCTGTACGCCGGTTGTGACCGCGAAATCAATCAGGCTTTTGAGGGCTTCTTCGTCAATTTCTTCATTTTCCAAAAACGGTGTCGGCACGATCGGCACGACGCCTTCCAGTGAGATATTATTCATGGTTCAGAGATTTATAGGTGCGGTGCTTTTTGCGGTGGTCCGGTGATCTACAATGGTTAAAATAAGGGTGGACACGAGTACCAGTGTGCCGCCGAAAATTACCTGCAGACTCAGGTGCTCCCGCAGCAGGATCGCGGCAATCGGCAAACCCAAAAATGTAATCAGGTAATTGGACAGCGCCACCTGTGTCGCATCCAGGTATTTCAGTACTTTGAAAAAAAGCAGCATCGAAAGAAAATTATGCAGGATCGTAAGTGCTGCCATGCCCAGCCATGTCTGGCTCGTGAAATGCGCGAGCCGCGGAAAAGTGGCCGGCTCATAATACAACACGAAGGGAGTAAGCAGGATCACCATCACCAGGTACGTATAGAATACCATCTCCATTTCCGTATAGTGATCGGCTATTTTCTTGCAGCCGACATTATAATACGCATTGCCGATCAGCGCGCCAAAGATGAGCAGGTTGCCCAGGGCGTACTGCGAGCCCATATTCATTTTGTGAATGTCATCGGTGGAACAGAGGATCACGCCGACGATCGCCACGGCAAAACTGATCCAGCGCAGGCGGTTCATTTTCTCCTTTAGGATCAGAAAGGCGAATACCACCGTGATCACCGGAAGGGCGAGCACCAGGATGGCCGCGTTGCTGGCGGTGGATTTTTGGGTTCCCCACGTGAGCAATACCTGCGATGGAAAAGCACCCAGCACGGCCAGCTGGATAAAAATGAACAGGTCCTTGATCTGTTTATTGCCTTTCTTGAAATCCTTGACGACAAATGGAAGCAGCAGGATAACCGATACCAGCATGGGCCCCCACACCGTAAAATAAGGTCCCACCTGATCCTGCGTGAGTTTGATCGCCGTAAACTGCGAAGCCCACATGAGGTTACAAAAGAACAGGATGATCCACGCTACCAGGCCTTTTTTCATGAAGTCGTTTTTAATTTCATTTCCGGTCTCTCACTGGCTGATAGAAATCTTCCCGTGCTGAATTTTTTTAATGCCGTCTGATCGAGCTTCACACCAAGTCCGGGACCTGCCGGCACCTGCGCGCTACCGCGCACGAAATGGATTGGTTCTGTAATCAGGTCATCCGTGCGGACGAGTTCACCAAATAAATCGGAAGGAATGGTACAGCTTTCGCTGGCGGCGGCTATCTGCAGTCCCATGGTTTCTGAAATCCCCAAATCCACTTCGGATCCACGCCAGCAGGATTTCCCTTCGAGCGCCGCAATCTCTGCCAGCAGCACCGAATGATACGCACTACCATTGAAATTGTACCCGTCTGCCGCATCGGCACGAACAAAGGCAATGATGTCCCGGATATCCTGAGTATAAGGCAAGGATATATGGCGGTATAAAGGAATGCCGAGTTGTTTTTTTAACTGCTGAAAACCTGCAATGTCTTCATGCAGGATCGGATCTTCCAGTCCCAGCATGATCTGCGGATCAACACCATCCATCAGCCGCAGCGTCGTCGCCACATCATTCCATCGCTGGTTGGGATCGAGGATAATTTTTATGCCGTAGCCACATTTTTTCCGGATCGCTTCCGTCCACAAACGGACGGGATCTTCATCGGAACATTTGAATTTAAAAACGGTAAATCCTTTTTCCATCGCCTCGAATGCTTTCTGTGCCGCGTCTTCCGGCGTACGGCGGCCGGTCCATCCGTTACAGGCGACCGTTTCGCGAAAAGTTCCGCCAAGCACCTGGCTTACTGGAACCCCCAGTAATTGACCGGCCAGATCGAGCACGCAACATTCAAAGGCTTCATATATGCGCTGGTCTTCTACCGGCAACTGCTTCCAATTGAGTGTGAGCAGATCCCTTCCCTTGAAGGCCTGCAGTCCCTCAAATAATTTTTCAGGATCGGCGCTGCGGTAGGTTTCCCCGATGCCCGTCATCCCGTTGTCGAGGGTCATCTCCAGGATCCATTTTGGCTGGTTCGCGAATTCCGTCCAGCGCTCACCGGTGAGAAATTTTTTTGCGAAGGCGCTGTCTTTATCCAGCACGCTGTCAGAGTTCAGCGATCCCGGTTTAGCAGGTACGATGACTTCTGTGGCCCGTATGGATTGGATGATCGTACTCATTTGTCTCCGATATTTTGAGGATATTTTTCTGCGAGTTTGCGGATATCATAGGTGAATTGCACAAAGAGCTCCTCCCATTTTTCGGCGCTCTCTTTTGTATACGGATAAAAACCATGGGCATTGCTGGTGCCCCTGGCGCCGGCGGCCACCAGCTGCTTCATCATTTCCGGTGACGCTTTCGCATTGTCCAGTTCAGGAAACAATTCCTGCATCACGGTGAAATATGCGGGGATGCCGGTGATATCCATAAAACGGAAGGGACCGGCAAAAGTGATCCAGTAGCCGAGGTCGTTCCGGAGCGACCGGTCCACATCTTCCACGGTGGCATACCCGTTTTCCACCAGAAAAAAACATTCCCGCAGCATGGCATACATGATGCGGTTGGTGATAAATCCGCGGATGTCTTTTTTCAGCAAAGAAGGTTCCTTGCCCCAGCTTTCGGCCAGCTGTATGATTTTTTGCGCGTTGGCTATATCCGTCTCTTTCCCGCAGATCACCTCCATAAAGCGCGTGATATGCGCGGGCTCCGCCCAATGAAGACCAAGCAGCCGTCCCGGATATTGAAGGCCTGCCTGCAAAAGCGAAACCGGTATGGCGGACGTGTTGCTTCCGATAATAGCGGTGGGCAACAGCACGGTTTCCAGTTCCCTGTATAAATTTTTCTTGGCGTCGGTGTTTTCCGTGATGGTCTCAATGATGATTTCAAGATGGGCGAGCGCCCGGATATCATCGGTGATGCGGATATTTTTGAGCAGTGCTTTGGGCTCATCCTGTAGCAAGCCTTCGCTTTTCAGTTGCTCCAGGTATTCCAGGATCGTTTGCGTGGCCGGCTCACGCTGACTGATATCGTTCACCAGCGTAGTCACCGAATGACCCGCAGCCAGCAGACAGGTGGCGATGCTGCTGCCCATTAATCCCAACCCCACGGTACCCAACGGTATCTTCTTGTTCATAGTATTTAGTCTTGGTAGATTACGCGCCGAACGCTCAGCCTATATAAGCAATCGCATCGATCTCAATTTTTATTCCGTCGCCCAGCACAGACTGCACCGTCGTCCTGGCTGGTTTCACCCCGGTAAATACGGTAGCATAGGCGGCATCAAACCTGTCAAAATCCCCGATATCCTTCAGGTGAACCGTGCATTTGACGACATCGTCCATCGTTCCTCCCGCTGCCTCTACAATTTTGCGAACGTGCGCCAGTGTATTGATCGTTTCCTCTTCGATCGTTCCATGGATCACTTTGCCCGTGCCCAGATCAAGTGACCCCTGCCCGCTGACGAACAAAAATCCGTTCGCGACCACGCCTGCTGAATACGAACCGGTGTGCACGGATTTATCAGGATGAATGATTTCTTTTTTTGGCATATTATTTTGCTGACAGATTCTCCAATAACGGCCAGGCTGCAAACGATTTCAAAAATGCAAGCAAAGCCTCCACTGCATGCACGTATAAATGTTTACCCTTAGCTTCCGTTGCCAGTTGCGGCATTCCACTGCTCCCATTGTCCGAGATAAAAGCCGTCTGTTTGAAAACGCTTACGCCACGGTATGGCTCATCATCTTCCCAGGCAATATATCCGTTGCTTTCCGGCCGCCTGCTCCGCTCCGCCTTATCCATCCATACTTTTTCCGGAAAGAGGTGCAGCATCAGACTTGTTTCATATTCGCAGGCATGACTGAGCGCCGGACTTTCCATCGGCGGATCTCCTGCAAATGTTTTCCCTGCCAGTTCCCAGTACGTAGCCAGCGCGATGTTCGGCTGCATGCCCATGTCGCATTGTTTGCTCAACAGGGACAATGCCTGCCTGACAGGTGTAATATTCCC
>CAZZYD010000066.1:0-14694 GCA_964658175.1 uncultured Puia sp.
GGTCACGATTATGTACCTCCTGCTGTTGACGGTCTACAAAATCTTCACCCACACACTCATCCTGCCGGTCGCCAGCAATGAAAAAGCGACCCAGCTATTACAGCAGGTTGTTCAGTCCAAATCCTAGCGGGGCGGACAGCCGCTGTATCGGAACCGATACAAATTTCCCCGGGAATTTTCAGGGCCCGTGCTGTCGTTCAACGAGTTAATCCGCGGCATGTTGTTGGTACCGGCATCCTCACCTGATGCTATGGACAAGCCCTCATTTGAAAATGCTGAAGACCTGCTGGCCGAGCCCGATTTTGTGGAATGGCTGCTCTTTCCGACAGGCAAGCGCGACCACGACTGGACAAACTGGATGAATGCACAACCGCACCACCGACGGATGGTGGAGGAAGCCACGGAATTATACAAAACAATGATGCGCTTGCAGGAGCCGGTGATCGATCCCCGGCAAACAGAGACACAGCTGCTGAAATTAATGATGATGATACAGGGACTTGGTTTACACGAAGACGGTGCTGTTTCAGGCAAAGACGCAACGGAGCGCAAAAACGCCAAAAGCTGAGACTAAATATTAAAATTTAAAAGGCAAATGAAATCTTGCCCACGTGTCCCATACTGAATTTCAACGACTCCTTTGTATCGTCGCGTGAAACAGAACCATTGTCGCGCGAAACCTTTGCTCACAGCAACGGAATCAGCTCCAGCAAATCATGAATGATATAATCCGGCGAAGCGGACGCAAGTTGTTTCAGGCTGTGGGCGCCCGTCGTAATACCCACCGTCATACCGCAACCGGCATTTTTTCCTTCTTCCACGTCGATCATGGAATCCCCGACTTTGACCACGGTGCGGCCATCCGTGATATTGAATTGTTTCATGGCCAGCAGGATCATATCCGGATCAGGGCGGTTGCTGCTGACATCGCTGGCGGTAATCAGCGTATCGTAGTGCACACCTTTTTCCCATCCAAGTTTGTCGATCAGCAACTGCGCCGTTTCCCTGTTGTAGCCGGTGTCCAGCGCCACGAGGATTTGTTTAGTCCGGAGTGCCTGAAACAGTTCCAGCGTGTGGGGTTGGGGCTTTACCTCGAGGTTATGATAGGCTTTTGCCAGGAGCAACACGAATGCATCATAGATCTTTTTTGTATGGACTTCATCCGATTTGCCGGCGTAGCGTTGGAGGATGCTCCGGATAGCCTGTTGCTTTTCTCTTCCGGCCCCTTCGGCAAGTACCTGGTCGAGCGTTAGCTGATAACCATGCTCATTGATGGCGGTCCGCAGGGTTTTGTACACCACATTGTCTTCATCCACCACCGTGCCCGCCATGTCAAATACGATCATTGTAAACATCTGCCTGAATTTATGATTACCGTTTTCCGGCCGGGCAAAGATATTCAATGGCAGTGCGGGGGTCATATGAAATCTATATGAATTTTTCTACGGTCGTACTGTTTCACGCGACGACGCAACGGGAGCGCAACGAAAAGTCGGGATTAGAGCGTGGGTTTGGTGGTGAACACGGACGCGTAATATTTTCTGTAGGCGTAGCCCAGAAAGATATTCAACAGGATCATCGCTATCCCCAGTATCGCGCCCTCGGGTGCGAGGATCACGTGAAAAAGGAAAATATTCAGCGTGATCGGAAACAGCACCAGCAGCGCCAGGGCCGTATACCGGTTCACCAGCAACAGCAACCCGCCGATCACTTCGACCACCTTCATGTAGTTTACAAAGTAACCTGAACCGAACAGGCCACCCACAAAAGCACCGGCCTTTCCCTGCATGGGCGGCTGGGGTGGAAAAAAATGGATGAAAAAGGCCAGGCCAAAAACAAAGAATATTAGTCCCAGCAAAATGCGGCAGATAAGCACGGCTATTTTCATATTGATATTTTAAGGGGTTAACTGACTAAAATGCTATCCTAAAATACAACAGTTTACGGGTTTATTGTAGCCGGGGATTCAGATTATTCCGCCAGCACATGAATGGAGATATCTACGTTGTCGGATATCGTGCTCGAACCTCCTACGCCGAAATCTTTCCGGTTGATGCTGCATTCACCATCGAAAACAAAACCTTTACCCTTCTGTACCGCGCTAAACGGAATGCTGACATCTTTTGAATGGCCCTTGATCGTTAGCTTTCCTGCCAGCAAAAATTTTCCTTTGTCGCCCGCTTTCACCGAAGTCGATTCGAGTCTGATGGATGGAAATTTCGCTGCGTCAAAATATTCTTCTTTGGACAGGTGCTTGTCCCTGCTGTCATTGCCGGTCTTTACGGTCGCCGATTTCAGCGTAACCACAAAATGAGCCGCCGCCGGGTCTTCCGGTTTAAAAGCGATGGTCCCTTCAATCCCGGAAACGGTGCCGTGTACGTGTAAACCGAAGTTTTTTACCGTGAAGCTGATCTTCGATTCCTGGCTGTCTGGTTTCAACTGCGCAAAAACCGCCGGTGAAGAATACAATAAAGCGAGGAATAACATCTTCATTTTCATGGTTTCAATCCTTGATTCAGGGGTTAAACGTACAAATAAAGGCCCCGGATGCCCGGCATAGTTTTTTCATAGCTGTCGCTGTAAATAAAACACCATGAAATTACACGCATTCATTACAGCAGGCCTGCTGCTCGCCGGTTTCGGTTTACAGGCACAGGTTAAAGAAGATGTTAAAAAGACCGGCACCGATGTCGGCAACTCAACCGCTCACAGGACAGTTGTCGTCAAATCTGCGGTGGTAGATAGCCGATACAAGGACAAAGAAGGCAGGAGAGGAGAAACGATTTTTATCGACCACCGCTCCAAATATTATTATGTCGACAAGAAAGGGCATAAAATGTATGTGAGCAAAGCGTATCTGCGGGATAAAAAACATTGATCTTACGAAAACGAAAGTGAAATAAGCGGGCCGGAACCATGTTCCGGTTTTTTGATTTATTTTCATCGGGTAACCAATCAAGGATATTTTGAACACCAGGATCCCAGGCGATAAATCCGACATTCCGGCGGCTGCCATCCGCGGCATCGCGACCGGTCTCTTCCTCATGGCTTTTTTCACCTTTATCTGGGCGGGCATTTCAAACATCGGGTGGTACCATTCCGGGTATGACTGGGTGCCGCTTATTTTCGTTGTACTGATTATCATATTTGTCCTGCGCGGCATCTCGTTGTTCCGCGAAGCGCGGTCTTCGCCCTCACTTGTATCTGCAGCGGATCTTTCGGAACGCAAGCGGATGGCTAAGGGCTTCGGGATTTTGTTTGGCGTGGAAGGTCTTGCCATATTTCTGGCCGTACTGCTGGTTCAGTTATCCGGCCATCCAGCCTATATTTTTCCCGCGATAGCGCTGGTCGTGGCGCTGCATTTTTTTCCGATGGCCAAATTATTCAGGCGCCGGATCGATTACTATATTGCCGTTTGGACGACCGCGATCGCTGTCGCCGGCTTTTATTTTACCTACCATCATACCTATCCCGATCGGGTGATCTCAGCGATCGTGGGCACGGGCATGGCCATCGGTACCGCGAGCTACGGCATTTATATGTTAACACCTGCTGCCATGCACATGGATAAACGAACTTTACCCCACTGAAGGATCAATGCATGGAAAACTACAGCATCGTTATTTTTGTGCTCGCTGTGATGATTGTTTTGTCGGCCATTTCCGACAAGGTCAGACTGCCCTATCCCATCCTGCTGATCATCGCAGGCATCGGCGTGGGTTTTATTCCGGTGTTTCCGGATGTAGAATTTAATCCGGAAATCGTATTCCTGATTTTCCTGCCGCCGCTGCTCTATGATGCCGCTTTCAATATTTCTTTCAGCCAGTTCAGAACCAATATCAATACCATTGGCACCCTCGCCATCACCCTGGTTTTTATCACCGCTTCGGGGATTGCCTGCATCGCCCACTGGCTGATTCCCGGTATGACCTGGCCGCTGGCTTTTGTATTGGGGGCTATTTTATCCGCCACCGATGCGGTAGCTGCCATGAGCATCACCAAGGGGCTCGGACTTTCCCGCAAGACCAACACCATCCTCGAAGGGGAGAGCCTGATCAACGATGCGTCAGCGCTCGTGGCCTATCGCTTTGCGGTGGCCGCCGTCACCGGGATCGCTTTCGTATTTTGGCGCGCCAGCTTACAGTTTGTCCTATTGCTGGCCGGCGGAGCGCTGATCGGCATCATTATGGGGAAAATCCTTGCCTTTATCATCCAGCGGGTACAGCAAAATGCGCTGGCTACTATCAGCTTCATGCTGCTGATGCCTTTTGTCACTTATCTCGTCGCGGAAGACCTGCATGTTTCCGGCGTGATTGCGGTGGTCATTCTCGGCTTATCGATCGCGCGTTTCAGCCGGAAGATATTTCCGGACGCACTCAAACAGCAATCAAAATCCATCTGGGATATCATCATCTATCTGCTCAACGGACTCATCTTTATACTGATCGGAATTCAGTTCCCTTTTGTGATCAGACGCATTCCGCGCGCGGACATATTTCCGTTTATCGGCTATGCATTCGTCATCACGGTCGTCGCGTTGTTACTGCGGATGGCCCGTGTTTTTTTACACAGAAATAGTTTACAAAGGGGTTTTCTCAAGGGGAAAGGAAGGATCTCCTCGTATGCCCTGCTCGATTTTAAAAACAGCCTGATCATCAGCTGGTCCGGCATGCGGGGGATCGTGTCACTGGCGATCGCTATCGGTCTGCCACATACGCTTACCAATGGTGAACCTTTTCCAATGCGCAATGCCATTATTTTTATCTCGGTGGTGGTGGTGCTGTTCACGCTGATCGGGCAGGGCTTGTCGCTGCCCTGGCTTGTCCGCAAGCTGAACATCGATAAAAAATAATTTCCTACTGTTTCATCCGCCCGAAGAGTTCCGGCAAACTGGTCCGGTCGATGCCCTGCATGAGTTGTTCACCCAGCTCCTGAATCTGCCCGTCATCCAGCTGCACGCCGTTGCCGTGGCCGGATGCGTCAAATATAAAATAGAGAATGCCATCGTCCACCCCGCCGCTGCGGGGATTGTTGTCGATGCCCAGCTGTGCGGCGAGGCACATGGAACCTTCACCGATGTCGGGACCTACGTCCGCAAAAATGGCAAAGCGGCTCCGGCCGTTCAGCTGATTATAGATCCAGGCGATCGCGCCAAGCGCAATCGTGTCTTTAAAACGATCCGGCAGCACGAAATACGGCACCGTGGCGGCATCTGCATATCGCCGGGTATCATGATAAGAAAAACGGTGATCGACCAACGAAGTGGTGGTTATATAGTATCCTGGCGCGGGATCCTGCACCTGCTGGATCACCGGATTGCCTGCAGTGGACGCATCGTCCGTGGCAATGCCCCACCAGTTGCCGGGATAGCCTGCGTGGACCAGGTCGTCCAGCCCGGTGTTTTCGGGATGATAGGCGAAAGGATGCCCGTCTGCGTCGATGGCCATTCCTTTTTTAAAACAGGTAATGGACATCGGAAGAAGCTGGTACACCGGTGTGTTGTGAATATGAAAGATCAGTCCGGATGCGTTCATCAAGTAAAATTTCAGGAAAGTAACTGCTCGAAAAATCCGCCGATGCCGGCTTTCTCATCCACGAAATGGACTTCATAGATCCAGAAGCGTTCGTCGCCGAATTTATCCTTATCCAGCATGAGCAGGTTGTTTTCCGGATGGATATAATTGATCCGCTCTTCGCCCAACACAGTTTCATGCGGGAAGTTGCCGATCAGGTGACCCGCGTGCACATTGCCAAAGGACCAGCCGTAGCTGGCGGCGAGTTCGCGGGTGAATGCATACAGGTCGGCGCCGGTCAGGCTTGCCTGGTGTTCCTGGAAATAAGCCCGACCGTCATAATAAGCGCTTTCGACATCTTTTTTCAATTTAATTTTTAGGGGATCATCGCCGATCACATAGGTTCGGCCGAAATCTGCTTCCCAGTCTTCGAATACCGGTCCGAAATCAAAAAACAGGATATCATCCGACTGCAGGATCAGGTCCGGCGGATTTTCCTTGTAGGGAAACAGGGTATTCCGTCCAGCACGAACGATGCGTTTGTGCCAGTATTTTTTGATCTGAAATAATTCAAACGCGAGATCAAAAATTTCCCTGTTTAAAGCGCGTTCCGATTTGCCGGGTTGTATTAGTCCGCGGGATTCGATGGTGCTGAACAGATGGGCGGCTTTGGCTTCAGCTTGCACCAGCTTTTCCTTTTTTTCGTTTTGCGCTGCCTTCATCGGATCAGGATTTTTTGATGTAGGGACCTTTCGTTTCGCCCCAGCCCCAGACGGGCATGGGCTCATGGTCATCGACCGGATTGATATCCGCATGCGAATTTTCGACAGCCAGGCGGGATCCCCATTCGAGGTAGCCCACTAAAGCGGAACGGAATTCCGCATCCGATGGCACGTTCAATTCATCGGCGGTTTCCAGCAGCAGCTGGATCCATCGTTTGCGCTGGGTATCCGTGAGGTGTTTGTTGAGATGATGGGCGATCATGCTGGCATGTGAACCATGATGTTCCGTGGTATACAGGGGCGGCCCCTGAAATACTTCGGTGATGAATTGCGCAACATGCCCCGGATGATCCTGGTCCATATTTTTAAACAGTGGATACAGCAGGTCATCCAGCAACACCTTTTCATAAAATTTCTTAAACAGTGTTTCGATGGCCGGAAATCCGCCCATCCATTCGCTGAGGGTTGGCACTTTGTCCATCGGTGACGTATTTAGTTTTGTGCAGTCTGCGCTCTACTGATAGTAATTTTTGATGTCCATGGTAAAGTCCATCATGTCCAGCGGCTTGGGCTGCTTCTCGGGTGTGAAGAGGTACACGCCCCAGATTTCCCGGAGACTGTCCAGGTTGACCACCGTTCTGGAGCCGTCATGCTGAACAAATATCAGGAAGTTTTTATTTCTCGCTTCGATGGAAGGGACGCTGTCTTTTTCGAGCGACTTCGCAATTTCCTTGAATCCGGAGACAAAATCATCGGCGGCAATTTTAAAACTTTTCTCCCCGATTTTCTTTTTCCGGATATCCGCGCGCTTTGCGGTCGGATAATAATAAACGGCGGCTTTTGTCTGCACCAAAAGCGTATCATGCCCCGGTCGTCCGGGTCCGCCGCGATGAACAGCCGGAACCTGGCGAAGGGAAGAAAAACCAAATACCGATACGAGGGCGAAGAGCAGGATGACGACTGTTTTCATCCGACAATATACCTATTTTCTTTATGCGGCTGTCTCGCAGAAATAACGGCTCAGTACTTGAATGATTTATCCGGGTGTGCCGGTGCCGGTGGCACCACCACGGGTTTTTCCAGGATCTCTTTTTTCAGGTATTCGATCGCAAAGCTCAGTTGCTTGTCCTTCCCCTGGAAGGTTTCAAATGGAAGGTTGTCCACCGTGATATCCGGCTCCACGCCCCGGCCTTCGATCAGCCATTTTCCCTCGGGTCCGTACACGCCTGTTTCTGCTGCGGAAGCAATGCCGTTATCCACCAGCCTGTTTCTGAACGACAACCATATTTCACCACCCCAGGTGCGCATGCCGATCACCTTGCCAAGGCCCAGCCGGCGGAAACCTTCCGAAACGGCTTCCCCATCCGAGGCCGTGGCCTGGTCGCATAAAATCACCATGGGTCCGCGAAAAGCAAAAGGCATATTCCAGGTGGGGCCGCCGGCGCGTGATTGCCAGTACATCCAGGCTTTCCGGAGTAATTTCTCCAGCACCCAGCTGTCGATATTGCCGCCGTTGTTGTGCCGGACATCCAGGATCAGTCCTTTGCGGGTAAAGACCGGATAAAACTGTTTTACAAAATCATCCATATCCGATCCGCCCATGGCCCGGAGGTGCACATAGCCAATATCTTCCCTGGAGACGCTGTCGACCATATTGCGGCGGCTCATTTCCCATTCCGTATACCGGAGGGCCGCTTCACTGCCAGCGGAGAAAGGCCGTACCACCTGGTCGTAGTGCTTTTGTTGGCGGTTCAGCAGACTGAGCTTGACGGGGATATTTACTTTGTTGGCGAGTAATTCGGCGATATCCTTCACTGCCGTGAGGGGCACATTGTTTACCGCGGTGATCACATCGCCTTCTTTAATGGACAGTTCCGGTTTCTTCAGCGGAGACGACGTCTCTGGATAGTCCGGATCATGCTGGTAGATGTGTTCGATCAGCAGGCCACTGGCTGTTTTGCGCAGTACGGCCCCGAGAAAGCCAGTCATGATGAGGTCCGGCGACCTTCTCTTTTCTCCTCCGACCACAAACGTATGGAGGGCGGAAAGTTCACCTACCATATCGGCGATGAGGTCATCGAGTTCGTAGCGATCGGTGATGCGGCTGAGGAGCGGCTCGTAATGACTGCGGATGTCAACCCAATTCACTTTGTGCATGTCGCGATCATAAAAATAATCACGCATCATCAGCCAGGCATCGTCAAAGATCTCTTTCCAGTCTTCCGGCGGGTTCACCTGAAAATTCCAGTTCTCCAGTTCCAGTTTAGATTTTTCAACCTCCGCTTTCTGGCCGTTGGCATCCACCACGACCATGGTTTTATTGGCAAAAACGATCAATAGTTTTTTCTTATTGGCCGAGAGGTTGAATCCGCTGACGGCGGAAGCCACTTCCGTGGGCTCATACTTTTTACTTTCCTGTATTTTAAGCGCGAAAAGTTTAGCGCTGTTTTCGTCTTCTCCGGTGCCGTTGTCCATCCAGTACAGGATGTCGTCGGAAGCGACATCCAGTGCGTCCAGGTTGCCGCTCTTCGTCGGCACTTTATACAGGGTCTGCATGGCTTTGTTCCAGTCAAAATCCGCCGCGATGGGTGGCGACGGTTTCTTTTTGGCTTTTTTCTCTTTTTCGGCTGTCTTCTTTTCGGCCGCTACCGGGTTATAAATAGAATCCGTGAGCCAGGAATCCGTTTGGAGAAAGGGGAATTTCGCCGCCGTATCTAACGGAAAAGCATAGATGTTTTCGGTTTCGGTGTAATAGGGTTCGGGCTGGCGGGGACCCCAGGGTGACGGCACTTTGGTTTGCAGGTTCCTTTCGGATAAAAAATAAAACCATTTATGATCGCCGGTCCAGGCCGCATTATAGCTGTTGAGCCGCGTGCTGGACACCGGGATCATCTTTCCATTCCGCACGTCCACCACGCAAAGCTGGCTGTTCTGATTTGGCAGCGAATTTGAAAAATGCATGTAACGGCTGTCCGGTGACCAGCCGGTGCCAAAAGTGCCGCCGTACGAACTGTCGTAGCGGAATTTGACCGTGCCGGTGGCGGTCTCCACCATCCGCAGCACTTCATTCTTATCTGTATACCCGATATATTTTCCATCCGGTGACGGCGAGAAACTTTTGATGAGTGTTTTGCTGTTTTTGGTCAGCTGCTTTGCCGTGCCGCTGCCGTCTGCCGGCATGCTCCAGATTTCACCTTCGCCGCTCTGGTCAGACAATACCGCCAGCGTTTTTTCATCCAGAAAATGAACTTCACGAAAACGGATACCGCTGCGGCGGGTCACTTCCACCCAGCGATCACTTTTGGCAGGTGAAACAAACAAACGTCCACGGCTGATGATCGCGACATAATTCCCGCCGGGTGAGAGATCGCTGTAGGTGATCGACTGTACCGGACTTTTTATCCAGCGTGGTTTCCGCTGGTCGAAATCGGACTGCAGGGTAATATCGAGCAGTTTGTCCTGGTTCGCCTTTACATCACAGAGCCAGATATCCGCACCTTTCTGATAGGCGATTCTGGAATCGCTCATCGAGGCGAATTTTACATCCCATCCTTTGGAGAAGGTTTGCTGTTTCAAATCCTTACCGGTCAGGTCCATCGACCAGATATTCATGGTGCCATCGCGGTCTGAAATAAAATAGATGCGGCCGCCGTAGTACATGGGGCGGGTGCTGGTACCGTCGAAATCCCCCGTAAGGCAAACGGCTTCCTGCTTGCCGTCAAATTTCCAGATCTGTTCAATCAGGCCGCCCTTGTACCGTTTCGTTTTGCTGCCCTGGTTTTCGAAGCGGGTGAAATAAAGAATGCCGGCATCATCGAAACAGCCATCGGCGGCCTCCGCCAGCGGAATGATCGTGCGGTTTCCCGTTACCGGATCCAGGGTGAACAACTGGGCTGAAGGAAGGCCGGAATATTTGCTGGTGCGATAGATGATCTTGTTGTCCCGGGTCCATCCCGCTGCAAAAATAGAATAGGCATCGAAGTCATAGGTGAGACGTTTCGGCACGCCCCCATTGATATCCATTTGGTAGAGTTCGCGCACGCCTTCATATTCTCCGCTGAATACAACCTGCTTCGCATCCGGGGAAATGGCAGGAAAGACTTCCCTTCCCTGATCCGTGGTGAGCCGGATCGTGGCGCCGGTTGACAGATCATATTTCCAGAGATCGCCTTCGGCGGAAAAGACGATGGTATTTCCGGAGATAGAAGGCGTGAGATAATATCCTTTTTGCTGGGCAGATACGTGTAAAAAAAGCAGGGAGAAAAAAGCTGCAATCAGAAGTTTGGGTTGCATGGAAGAGGTTTGGACGCTAAATATATCGGAAAATTCCGCACACGCTATCTTTGCCATTATTTTTATTTCAACAGGTATTTATGGATTTACAACTCGCCGGTAAAACGGCATTTATCAGCGGCTCTACGGCAGGCATCGGCTATGCCATCGCGGAAAGACTTTTGATGGAAGGTGCAACGGTGATCATCAACGGCAGAACAAAACAGGGCATCGACGAATCCGTCAGCGCTTTGCAACGCGCAGTGGCGGGAGCAGCCGTCACTGGCATAGCCTGCGACTTCTCAAAAAAATCCGAGGTGGATGCACTGATCGCTGCGCTGCCCAAGATCGATATCCTGATCAATAACGCCGGCATCTTTGAGCCCAAAGCCTTTGCGGATATTCCGGATGAAGACTGGTTTCGTTTTTTTGAAGTGAATGTAATGAGTGGCGTGCGGCTCTCGAAAGTCTTTCTTCCGAAAATGCTGGCAAAAAATTGGGGCAGGATCATTTTCATATCGAGTGAATCAGCGGTCTTTATTCCCGAAGAAATGATTCACTACGGCATGACCAAGACCGCGCAGATCGCCGTCAGCCGTGGTATGGCCGAACTGACCAAAGGAACGGACGTCACGGTGAACAGTATTTTGCCGGGACCCACCAAATCAAAAGGCGTCGGGGGTTTTCTGGAAGATATTTCCCGGGCACAGAAGATCAGTGCTGACCAGGTGGAGCAGGATTTTTTTAAGAATCTCCGACCCAGTTCCCTTCTCCAGCGTTTTGCCACGGTGCAGGAAATAGCCAATACAGTGGTCTACTATTGCAGTCCGCTCGCTTCCGCCACCAATGGAGCCGCGATCCGCGTAGAAGGCGGCCTTGTGCGTTCAGTGATCTGATGGCTTATTCGCCGCGCAAACTTTTGACGGGATTTGCCCGGGCGGTTTTCAATGCCTGGTAACTGATGGTCGCCAGCGCAATGAACAACGCCGCGCCACCCGCCACAAAAAATATCCACCAGGAAATGGCGATCCGGTAGGCGAAATCGGATAACCAGGAATGCATGATGATCCAGCCCACCGGTGCGGCGATCAGAAACGCCAGCAGAATCAGCTGGAGGAAATCGCGTGAAAACAGTTGGATGATACTCGCGGCAGATGCACCAAGCACTTTTCGGATGCCGATTTCTTTTACGCGCTGCTCGGCTGCAAACAGTACAAGACCCAGGAGACCCAGACAGGAAATCAGGATCGCCAGGGAGGAGAAGACCACCGAAAGACGGGATACGATGCTCTCCGTTTTATACAGGTTCTGGTATTCTTCATCCATAAACTGATAGGCAAAGGCAAAATTCGGATTGATGCGGCGGTAAACCGATTCCAGGCCGGCGATTGCTTCCCTGGTTTTGCCGGGATGGGTCCGCACGATGATCACGCCGAAATATTCATACTCTTTTACATCGAGGATCACCGGCCGGATGGGCTCGCGTAAACTCTGTGTGTGAAAATCCTGGAGAATCCCGATAATATGTCCGCGTTTATTCCAGGCAGATATCCATTTGCCCATCGGGTCTTTCATGCCCATTTCTCTCACGGCTTCTTCGTTCACCATGAATCCATCTGCTGAATCGGTTGGATGATCGCTGGAAAATCCGCGGCCTTCCACCACTTTCAGGTTCATCAGTTTGATGAAATCCAGTCCGACAGAACTTGGCTTGAAACCTACCTCGGTATTTTTTTCCTCTCCCTGCCATTTGATGGCATCACCCACCACGAAATCCATGGCGTGGGGTGCTTCACTGCTGCGATCCACCAGACTGACCGCGGGGAGACGGCTGGCCTGCTCCTTGAATGCGCGGTACTTTTCGGGTTTTGACAGTTCGCCTTCAATGCGGATATAGATTTTATTCTCTTTGTTATAACCGAGATCCGTGTTCTCGAGAAAATTGGTTTGCCTCGATATCACGATCGTGCAGATGATCAGAAAGATCGATAACACGAATTGCAAGACCGTCAGCCCTTTTCTGAAGAAGATGGCGCCGCGCGTAAAACGGATCACCCCTTTGAGTGTGCGGATGGGTTCCAGCGATGACAGATAAAAGGCCGGATAACTTCCGGCGACCAGCCCCGTGATGAGGGTCAATGCGAGCAGTGCTCCCCAGCTGCCGATGGAATTCACCGGGAGCATGATGTGTTTGCCGGTGAGTTGGTTGAAACCCGGAAGCAGGAGCAGCAATGCCAGCATCGAGAGCAGCATCGCCAGCAGGGAAAATAAGATCGCTTCGCTGATGAACTGGCGGAGCAATTGTCCGCGCGTGGATCCGACCACTTTGCGCAATCCGATTTCCTTGGCCCGTTTTACGGATTGTGCCGTGGACAGATTCATGAAATTGATGCAGGCGATCAGCAGGATAAAAATGGCGACGCCCGTAAAAATGTGTACGTATTCGATGCGGCCGGTAACGGGTTTGCCATTCACGAACTGGCCATATAAATATTTGTCACCGAATCGTTGCAGGCCGAGGCTGGTTTCCACGCCGGCTTCTTTTACCTGACGCTGGGAAAACAGCCGATTCAAACCCCTGGTGACTTTTTCAGGATCCGCCGAAGGGGAAAGCAGGAAGTAGTGCTGTATATCATTGGACGACCATTCGAGTTTGGTCTTTTGCAGTTCCCAGGGAAGCAGGAAATCGAAGTGCAGGGAACTCCGTGAATCTATATTTTCAAATACGCCGGATACTTTCAGGTTGAGACTGTCCTCATAGCGGAGTGGTTGCCCCATCGCTTTTTCGGGCGATCCGAAAAAACGTTCCGCCATTTCGCGTGAAATGGCAATGCCGCTGACATCCTGCAGGATGGTTTCCCGAGTTCCCTGCAGCAGAGGGTAGGAAAATAATTTAAAAAAATCTTTACCGGCCCTTGAGCCGTCGAATTTGAATTTTTTTTCGCCGGATCGAATGGTTTCCGGGTGCCCCCAGGGTAATTCATACCCGGTGGCATAATAGGCGTCCGCCTGCACTTCGGGGATCTGGAGCCTGACGTCTTCCAGCAGCATATCAGGTTTTCCGGTGCTGTATTGAATCGGGCTTGTAAAACGTCCGAATACCTGGCCATTGGCGCGGCTGGTCTGGTAAACGGTATACAGCCGGTCCTGTTGCTGATGAAAATGATCGATGCTTTTTTCATCCCTTACCCATAAAAAGATAAAGAGGCAGCAGGTGATGCCGAGTGCAAGTCCGGTCACATTGATACCCGCATGGATCTTATGACGGAGAAGGTTCCGCCACGCAATGAGGATGTAATTTTTAAGCATATCAACGAGTGGCCAAACACATGCCATTTCATAGGCAATTCACAATCAACCGGCTATATTTTTCACGTCCTTGTCCATTGCCCGGATTTGATACAGCCATTGTGCCGTAACAGACCATCATGACCCGTTTGCCCCTTTTATTTGTCGGGACCGCACCCGCGGGCAGTTGCCTGAATGATTATTTTTGTGATTCACCTGAACATATCTATTATGGCGAAGCTTGTTTCTTTTTTGCATCTGTCGCTGGACGGATTTGCTGCCGGTCCAAACAAAGAAATGGATTGGATACTGATCGACGAGTCGATGTTTGATCTGTCCGACAAACAGAGCGACCAGTCCGGGATTGCATTGTACGGTCGCGTGACCTATGAATTAATGGATGGTTATTGGCCCACCGCCGCAGATGAGCCTGGTGCCAGCAAGCACGACCGGCATCATGCGGCCTGGTATAAAACAGTTCCTAAAGTGATTGTTTCAAAAACGATGAAAGGGGCCTCTATTCCAAACGCCCGCATCATCAGTGACGACTTGTTGGAGGCTGTCACGAAATTAAAAGTGCAGGCGGCTACAGACATCGTGATGTTCGGAAGTCCCACCACCACCGGCGAACTCAGTCGCGCCGGACTGATCGATGAATACTGGATATTTGTCAATCCGCTGATCCTGGGCCAGGGAATCCGTGTTTTTCAGACAGACGGAATCAAATTGAATATGGAGTTGCTGGAGTCTGTGCCGTACCCGAACGGAGTGGTGGGCTTGCATTATGCGAAGCGGTGAGGTTTCACTAGAAGTTTGTTTCACGCGACGGCGCAACGGATGCGCAACGGCGCGGCGGGGTTCTCGCAAAGACGCAAAGGAGCGCAAAGGCGCCAAGGTAA
>CAZZYD010000067.1:0-14666 GCA_964658175.1 uncultured Puia sp.
AGCGCAGCAGGGGCTCATGGTATTTTTTATAGAACCAGTAAAACCCGAACAGGGCGATCAGCAGAGAGATGGACAAGTTCTCGCTGAACATCAGGCGGTAATTCCGCCAGATAAAAATCGTGTCCACGTATTCAAAGGGCATGCGGTTTTCAAAATGCATGTGGTACTTGCCGATAATATAATACAGGAAGGGCAGGCTGATGATCACAAAGGGAATGAATACGGCCAACGACTGAACAATCAGCCGCCGGACCTGCTCCGTGTTTTTCTGGCGAATGGCCTTCCAAGCCAATTTGCCCTGCATCACCGCCAGCAGCAGGATGATGAGTACCGTAGGCGCCGTATGGCCGAGGAAACCGATTCCCACACCTGCCCCCAGGAGCAGCCACCAGCCCAGTCGCTGGGTATGAAAGGCCTGATAACAGAGCGCCACATTTACATAAAATATAAACTGCATGAAACAGCCGGAATACATCCAGGGGGAATAGGTGGCGGCATAAAAGCCGGGGATCACGCCGGAGGCGAAGAAAAGAAAGGAACAAAGTCCGGCCAGCGCGATCCGGAAATCGAAGAGCCGCAACATCATCGCGAAAAAAGCCAGTGGTGCCAGCAGGTTGGCGTAGGCACCGAGCCGCACCATCACGATATTGATCGGCAGACCGGTGATCCGGATCACAGCTGCCTGCAACAGCGACATGAGGGGATTATACCAGAGAAAATGCCCGGCATAATTCGGATCCTTACCGAAACGTCCGTAAAGCGTTTGCTGAACATACGACATATCGCGCGCCACATCCAGATCGTAAAACCAGGTGAGGTCATGACTGACCTGATAGGCACGCAGAAAAGCGGCGAGGATCAATAACAGTCCCGCAACTACGATGACCGGTCGCTGATCTTTGGTTGTCTGCATAGAGTGCCCGCGAAATAAAGGTGAATTTGTGCTAAAATAAGGAAAGTTGCGCAGGTTGTCCCGGCGCCAGGTGCTTTTTCGCCCGGAGCACCGGCATCGTTTTCAGTGCTGCGATGGGTTCGATCGCATACAGCGTCGTTTCCACAAAGCGGGAAGCCACCACCACCCGCACGCGGGGATCGTGTCCCTGAAAAAGGCTTTCGACGGCCTCCGGCGAATTATTTTCTTTTGACAAATGGGACAGGATCAGGTGTGTCATAAATACGGGCCGGTGATCGAGGTAGATACGCAGCGCCTGGGCATTGGATAAATGACCGCTGCCGCCCCGGATCCGGTTTTTCAGAAACCAGGGATATTTGCCCTGGTCCAGCATCGCCTCATCAAAATTTGCTTCGAGAAAGGCCGCATGGCAGAGACCGAAATGCGTTTTCAGCTGGTCGCAGGGTTTTCCGATATCGGTAAACACCCCTACCGTGACCATCCCGTCCTGCACGATAAAACTGTGCGGATCGCAGGCATCATGTGTTTTTGGAAAAGCGGTTACCCGAATGCGGCCGACCGTCACCGGCTGAAACGGATCAAAGGAGCGTACCAGTGCCGGATCGAGTTTCAACCTGGAACCGGATAACGTGCTGCTGGTGATATATACCGGTATACGGTATTTCTTTACGAGGGATACCAGCCCGAAAATATGATCGGTGTGTTCGTGGGAAATAAAAATCGCCCGGATACGATCCATGGGCAGGCTGAGCCGTGCCATCCGCTTCTCGGTTTCCAGACAGGAAAGTCCTGCGTCCACCAGGATCGCTTCATCGTGACGGCCGATATAATAGCAATTTCCGTTGCTGCCGGAATTGAGGGAACTGATAAAAAGGGACATGCAATGATTTACTTAACCCATAAAACTCCAGTAGCTGTTCACTTCTTCCAGGTGGATATTGGTATCGGGCCAGTGATCCATATCAAAACCCGGCGCTTTTTCCAGGGTTTCGCGCGATTCGCTGAATCTGAACAGCTTCTTATCCGCATCCACTTTCAGTGCCTGAAAAGGAATGGCGAAATATTTAATGCCGATACCGAGAAAGCCACCAAATTCAACCACATAATAATCGATCGTGCCGGTTTTGATGTCCAGCATGATGTCTATGATCACACCCAGGTGTTCATCCCGGTCATTCTGCACCTTATCTCCGATCACCGATGTGGCGGTGAGGAACCTCAGCGGAAAATTCGGGTAGAATCCCGCCTGGTTTACGCCGGTTATATTATCCTTCGGCAAATTATCCATATCATCCAGTTTAAACGGTAAAAACGATGCTGCAAGATAACAAAAATCGGTTCCGGATTATTCAACGATTAATGTCTGGATAGAATGCGGCAGGCAATTCACTTCCGCGGCATTGCCGGCGATCCACAAATGATAAGGTAATTTTTCGTCTGACTGGTTCATCACCACTACCACGATCTTCCCGTCCGTATTTTGAAAAGCCGTCGTGAGAAGCTGACCGCGGCTGGAGGCGCTGATGATTCGTTTGGCGCCGGGACGGATGAACTTTGAAAAATGTCCGATATAATAAAACGAATTCAGATAAGTGAGTTCCCCCGTTTTCGTATCGGCATGCACCGGCGCGAAACAAAAATTACCGACATGGTTCGGTCCTCCCTGCTCATCCAGCAGGATGTTCCAGTCCGTCCATCCCACGGTTCCGTTGTTGAAGTCATTGATCATGTTGCGGCCGTAGGCTTCGCCCCATTTCCAATCCATGATTTTTTCCTTGTGAAAGCTTTCGGCGCAGCCTTCCGTAAAAATCAGGTTTTTTGAAGGATACGATTCATTCACGCGCTTTACGTTATCGAATATTTTTCCGCCCCCGGTCCAGTCTTCATACCAGTGGAACCCGATGCCCCATACATATTTCGCCGCTTCGGGGTCATCGAGGATGGTGCTGGCCCGCTGGTAGATAAGATCCCGGTTATGATCCCAGGCGATAATTTTTGTATTTGAAAATTCCGATTTACCGATGGTGGGTCCGAGATAATTTTTGATGAAATCTCTTTCATCCGTTGCGCTGTAATTGCAGGATTCCCAGGTCTGCACTGCCATCGGTTCATTCTGCACGCTCAGTCCCCAGAACGAAATTCCTTCCGCCTGGTAAGCTTTTAAAAACCTGACATAGTAATCGGCCCAGCTCTGATAAAACGCCGGTTTTAATTTTCCGCCATGCAACACATCATTGTTGTCTTTCATCCAGGCCGGCGGGCTCCAGGGACTGGCAAACAGGGTGATTCGTCCTTTGGCTTCGGCGATTGCTTTTTTCAAGAGCGGGATCCGGTATTTTTCATCATGCGCTACGCTGTAAGTTTTCAGCGAAGGATCCTGGTTGGACACGTAACTGTAGGTATCGCTGGAAAAGTCGCAGCTTTGGATATTGGTCCGCACCAGGTTGTAGCCGATACCGGATTCGGCATTAAAATAAGCCTGGAGGATTTCCTTTTGTTTTGCTGCGGGCAGTTTCGCATACGTCTCCGCAACGGCGTCCGTGATCGCGCCGCCAATGCCGAGAAAGGTCTGGAAGGTTTTTCCCGGATCCACAAAAATACAGGGTTGTGTTTCCTTCGGCTGGCCGAAAGCGGTCATCATGAGCGTATCCGTGGCGCTTATTTTATAGCCCGTATGCTGGGCGGTGGTATAAACGATTATTTTTTTTGCGGGCACCGTGTCGGTGGAGAAAATATACGGGGGGTGTTCATTCCCATCCACAGGGTTAAATCCGAAAAGGGCGATGGCAGCCATCGCGGGCAGTAGTATCTTTTTCATTGACAAGCAGGTTAGCAATAAAGATAAGCAGGCCCTCAGTAATAAACCAGTTTTAATACATTCATAGAACCTGTCGCAGGCTTGGCCGCGGCAAATCGCGCCAGCTGACCCGGTGACAAAAATCCCGAGAGGTTCGTTTGCAGTTGCGCGAACAATGCGGTCTGGTGCTGACTGTATCCGGCCGGATCCGTGCGCCGTTGCTGCACATAGGGCGCTTTGGCCGTAAAATAATTGTTGAGCGCATCATTCATTTTCTGCTGCTGGTCCGCAGTCAGTTGCAGCGTGGGTGTCAGCTGACCGGTAATGCTCGCGGTAAGCGCATTGCCCGTACCCGGCTGATAGCTGGTTTTCTGCGCGAGCGCAGATTTGATTTCTCCTGAGTTGACCGTTACACCCGTCTGCGACTGAACCTGTGCAACCAGGGCGCCGGTGACCAACAACAATGCGGCAGATAACAAAGACAATTTTTTCATAACCACTTTTTATGAGGACGATTATTAATTCAGATAGAACCAGGTGATCCAGGCTTTTGCATCGGCGGCACTCACCATATCGTAGGTGGTCCCGTCTTCTTTCAATATGAAATAATATCCGCTGAGATCCACCATCAGGTTATTTGTATTAGTCACCGGATCGGGCGTGGGCCCCAGCGTTGCCACATCGAAAAAGGCAATGCCGTTGTTTTCACCGCCCTGTGCGATCGGCAGGTAATCCGGATAGGCACCCGTTGCGGCGTTGGCAAAAAATGGCGAGAACACATCATAACCTTGATAAGCGCCCGGATAATATACGTACGCATAGAAAGGAATGCCGTTGAAACTGAGTCCCTGCACACCATATGCATCGTCTACGCCGTTGATGTGAAATCCGCCGGAGGACACATAGAGTGATTGCGCATTATACGCCGTGGTATACCAGGTAGATGGCTGGGATTCGGTGATGAGGATCGGCGCGATGGCCGGCTTGATGGTAGCGGCAGTGCTGTTGACGGTGGCCGTGGCATTACCGGTGATGCTGTTAAAAACGATATTGTCGACGCTGCTCAGTGTGACATTTCCGTCCACCGCCGGGGTGACAAAATAAACAGCATCTGCCAGCTGGTAGTATTGCGTAAATACTTTTTCGATATGACCAGTTGCATTCACCCAGCTGATATCCACCGCTTTCTGGTCAAGGGACGGCGTAAACTCAAATGTGACGCTGCCCACGGTAAGCCGTTTGAAATAAGTCTGGATACTTTTAAAGAACAGGGCCTGCGCCACCTGGCCTCCGTAATAGGCGTCGTGCTGCGCTTTGGTTGCTTTTACCAGGATCGCGTTGGTGCTGTTGAGGTTTCCCTTGAGGTGAATCGTGTCGCCGATGGCGGATGGATCTATATTGTCGGCAAAGGAAAATTCAAAATCGGCTCCCCAGCCAAGACCCGGGCCGTAGGGACTTTTTGAAATCTGCGGATCGGGATCGCAGGGCACATGGATATAACTGTAGGTATCAAAAATCAATGCAGGACGTTGTACGGCTTTCAGGCGGTAGCTGGAGGTTTTGGGCACCACGGACATCGTGGAATCAAAGTCAGAAAACATGGTTACCTGGTTGGAATCCGTGAACTGCATATAGTAAGCAAATGTAGCCGACTCGCCGGCCGTGGTCGCACCCTGGTTGATGGCGGAGCCCGTGGTGGATTCCACCAGCACCCAGCCGTCGGTAGCCGCGGTAAGCTTTGCCTGATATGCCGCCATCACCGCACTAAGTCTTTCATCCGCTGTCTTACCCTGGATCAGGTCGTCCGAGCTTTTTTTACAGCTGCCCGCCAGCAACAAAACGGGCAGCAGGTATCGTAAGGTTTTTTTCATCGACTGTTATTTGACGTCTACTGAATATAATTTACAAAAGCGCTGCGGCACTTGGCGCGCAGGGCGTAAAAGTCAATATTCCAGACTCGCTGGAAATAATCAACTACCACGGCTTCTTTCTTTTTGATCGTCTGGTATCCGGTGCTGTTTACGCCGCCGGTCTGCGTAAGCAGTTCTTCGTATTCATCATAGCCGATCGGACCGTTCGGGCCTCCGGAAAGCATGCTGCTGATCATCTCGACAAAATCTTCATCGGGCGCGGCCTGCGCGTAGGAAGTGATGAACCCCATCGTGCGTGCCATCGAATCGGTGATGTTATACCAGGTGCCGGTGTATCCCGTCGAAATCGTTTTGAAGCTCGCCGGGTACAACACGTTCTGATGGAGGATATGGCCAAATTCATGGTGCATCGTATGCATCTGTTGCTTGAGCGTGGCCGAATCCACGGCCAGTCGGCTGAAATAATTTACCTGGTAGAGGAGCATCGCCGTTCCGCCTTCAGCCTGCCCGAGAAAAATGGCCCCGTTGGGAAGGTATTCGGCGCTGCCCGCCAGGTTATATGTTTTGGGAAGATAGCGGCGCAGGAATGTATTGCTTCCTGTTTGGAGATTGTAAGGCTGAAAGCACACATTCAGCAATGCGCGCAGCATGGGCACCACTTTGGATTCATCCGGCGGGGTGATGTCTGAGGGAAAATCCAGTTCGCCCGGCACCCATTTATAATTCACGGCGATATTATAGGGCACGGTGAGACTGTCATAAATAAAAATGTCGGTGGAATCCTGCGCCCAGGTATCGCCGCCCAAACCCACGGGTATCGTGGTGATCTTCACCTCATCTTTTTTGCACGACATCGCCGAAACAGTCAGCAGCAGCGCGGGGAATATTTTAAACATATAAATTTTCATCGTTTTTTCACTGTTTATCTTGGGTTTAACGGAACGCCTTCGCTGACAGCCTGCGGCGGTAACTGGAGTTGCCGGCGCAAATCATCCGCCACGAGGATGGTTGAAAATCCATCGGTGCTCACATGGGTAACGGGAAGGTTCAGACGCAGTATGTCGAACCAGCGCAGTCCCTCCTGCATATAGGTAATCCGTTTGAAACTGAGTACCGTGTTGATCATCGCATTGTTGAGCGTTCCTCCGTAGAAACTATTCACCTTGCCGGTGGTCAGGTTATTGACGGCAGGATCATAATCATTCACATTCTTGCTAACCCAGGCATTCAGGTCGGTAAGGGCGGCTGTATTATTCCCCAGCCGGATATAGGCTTCCGCGCGGTTCATGAGGATTTCTTCCATACTGAACAGGGGCAGCACGGCATGACTTCCACTGGTGCCCGAACTCGAGTTGCCGGCTACGAATTTGGGAAAGTTGAAAAACTGCGGTGTGGCGCCATAGGTGATCACCGCATATGTGCCCCCGGTGACATTGGCACTATTGAACAGTTGCACGTTGAGGTTTTGTCCGTAGCCATAACGGTACTGATAATAATATCCCGGCCAGTAAGAATCGGCTTCCTGCAGCAGGATATTGGCACTCTGGCCAGACAGGGTATAATCGATCGCGATCTGGTTGTACTGCTGGGTGCCGTATTCCGTCACCTGGTCGCGGATCAGGCTTGCCGGGTCCGAACTGCCGAATACGGCGCTCGAATGGCTGACCACGGACTGATAGTCTTTTTTGAAAAGATAGAAACGCGACGCAAAAGCGTGCGCGGCCTGCAGGGTAAAATGAAATTTCGGGGCGCTACCATAAGTTTTATCCTGGATAAGCGCCAATCCCTGGGTGAGATCGGCTTCGATCATATCGTAATCATACTGCACTGTTTTGCGGTCGAATTTTCCGAAGACGTCTTTCTGAACGGTCGTGATATATGGAATGCCCGGATCTGAAGCTGCCGTTGCCGCGTTATACGGTTTTGCAAAAAGCGTGGCCAGCATGAAGTGCGCATAGGCCCTGCACAACAGCGCTTCCCCTTTTTGCGCCGTATAGTCGGCGGAATCCGCGTTGTTGCAATATTCAAGCGCCTGGTTGGCGACCGCGATGGCATGGTAGCAGGAATCGAAATAAGAAACCGGCAGATCGTATCCAACATTGGAGGTTTCATCCTGGTATTTAAATGCCTGAATATTAATCTGAAAACTGATCGGATCCACGCCCAGGGGCGAATTGCCTTTGTCTTCCGCGTTGTCACTCATGGCCTCGCAGAAAAGCATGTAGCTGCTGTGCGGATAGGCCGATGTCAGCAGCAGGCTTGTCTGCTCCGGGGTAGTGATCACCGCACGGTTATCAGGCACCGTCGAGAGGTATTTTTTACAGCCCGCCGCGGAAAGGGCCAGCAATAAAATTCCTTGTATGATGAATTTGTTCATAGTCGTTTGATTAGATACCCAGCTTTAGGGAGAACGTAATTTGTTTATTCACCGGCAGTGCCACCCCACCGGTATTAAAGAATTCCGGATCCTGTCCGTGCAGCCGCTTATCCGAATAAATAAGCCATAGGTTATTTCCGGTGAGCGACATCGCCGCATTTTTAAAACCGATGTGATTCATCATCCCCACCGGGAACTGATAGGTGAACGTGACAGCTTTGAGGCGTACGAATCCGCCATCCGCCACCCGGTCGCTGGAATAATTATAATTGTTGTACGGATAGGCATTCGAATTGGCGAGGTTGTAGGCGGAGGTGGACTGCAGCATCAGGACCGATGGAATATTCGTCAGCTTTTCATCTCCGGGTACCGTCCAGCGCTTTTTAAATTCATTGGGCAGCGCGCTGAGGTCGGAGTATGGACTCGTGTATACCGGCGTGATGCGCACTTTGTTGCCGGCCTGGTAGGTAACGAGCACGTTCACCGAAAACATTTTGTACCGGTACGTATTGGACCAGCCGCCGGTAAAGGTCGGGTCAGACGGACCTTCGTATTTTAAGTGGGATGTATTGAGGCTTGAAATATTCACCGCCGAGCTCACGCCACCGGTGTCGCTGATGAAGAGCGGTGTGCCATCGTATGGATTCAGTCCGGCATTCTGCAGCGAGAACAGGCCACGCACCGGATATCCCTGTTTCGCGCCGCCGCTTTCGCTTACCAGTTCCCAAACGGTCGGCGTGTTTTTATCATTGGTGATCTGGGTGGTGTTGTAACTCACGATCAGGGTACTGGTGAGACTCATATCTTTTTTGACCAGGATTTTTCCGGTGATGGAAAAATCGATCCCGTGCGACGTGAGGTTTGCATAATTCGCAAACTGCGATACCTGCCCGCCGATTCCGGAAGTACGGGTAAGTCCGATCAGGTCGAAACTCCGGCGGTCATAGAGATCCAGTGTGATACCTAGTCTTTCTTTAAAAAATCCCATATCGGTACCCAGGTTCAGCTCGTATTTTTTCTCCCAGGTCAGATTGGCGTTTTCCAGTTGTTCGATATTGATTTCTGTCTGCTGGTCGGTGAGGTAGGGGCGGTTCGTAATGCCGGACCGGAGAATGGCCGAACTGTTGATGGCGCTGCCCGTGGAGGCATTGAGTCCGTAGCTCGCCTTCATCATCCAGTGACTGATCGTTTTTGATTCTTCCAGGAATTTTTCCTGGTCCACATTCCATACGCCTGCCACGGTCCAGGTCGGCAGCCAGCGGGCTTTGGGCGTGCTGCCGAGGCGGTTGGATCCGTCCACACGCACGGTGCCCATCACGGTATATTTATTATGATAGGTGTAGCTGGCATTGGCGAAGAAAGCGAGAAAGCGGTCGTACTCATTGCCGAGGCCATAGTACTGCTGGTTCTGTTCGCTCATCTGTTTAAAAAAGAGGTAATCGACGAATGGTGTGCCGCCCGTATTGTACTGATAGCCGACGCCGAGGTTATTGGATGTCTGGCGGTTGGTATACCGGGTTTCCTGGCCCGCGAGCAGGGTCAGCTGCTGGTTGTTGTCGTCGAAACTCTGCGTGAAGTTCAGTTTGTTTCTGAAATAATAGTTCTTGAGTTCCCGGTCCGTGCGACTGTAAAATCCTCCGTAGGGAAGCACTACCACCGCGGGATTGTTCGGAAAGTCCGGATCCTTATAGAGGAAGGGATTGCTTTCATTGATGACGCTGGTGCCGTTGGCACGATAGGCATTGGCTTCGTTAGCGTTTTCATTTACGTTATGTTCCTGGGTTGATTTGACATAGCGGATGGATCCGGTAAAATCGTAGCTGAAATGCGGGGTGAATTTGTAGGTGAGGTTTCCCTGCAGGCTTACATCGATCAGGCCGAGGTTATCGTAATTGTTTTTTGTTTCGTACAGGATGTTGAAAGGCGCAAAGTCACGCGTGAAAAAATCGTAGTTCCCTGCTTTGTCATAGGCCGGCAGCACGCGGCTGGTATTGATGGCATAGCTGAATGGGTTCAGGTCGAAGTTGCGGCTGTATCCACCCACGGTGAGATCGGCGGTACGGTCTTCGGTACCGGCGGCGCGCTGCTGGCGGGCCGATCCGAGCACCTGAAATCCGAAGCTGAGTTTATTGGAAACGGTGTAGTTCTGATTCAGGTTGATGGTGTAACGGGTGACCTTATCGGCGATGGTCCATCCCTGGTCGTTGAAAACGCTGGTTGAAAAATAGGATGTGGATTTATCGGAGCCTGAGGACACACTGATGGAATGATTCTGGGTAATGGAGTTGCGGAAAAGCAGCCCGAACCAATTGGTATTGTCGTTGGCGTATTGCAGCAGCGCGGCCTGACGCCCAGCCGGGGTATTGGGTACGAGAAAATTGCCATTGGCATCCGGGTATTGAACTTCCTGGGCGATCTTTCCATAGACGCCGGAATTCCTGGCATTGACCAGGGCCGGGTATTGCAGGATCTGCTTGCGCTCGAGTTCTGCATACACTGACATCTGGTCGGCGGAATTCATGATATCATAATTCCGGTACGACGGTTTTAGCTGCACGCCCACATCACCGGAATAGGAGATTACCGGTTTTCCGGATCTTCCTTTTTTCGTCGTGATCACGATGACGCCGTTCATTGCCCGCGCCCCGTACAGCGCCGTCGCCGAAGCATCCTTGAGGATATCAAAGGTTTCGATATCGCTCGCATTGAGTCCGGCCACGGAAGAGCCCAGCAGCGTGCTTGCATCCCCGCTGGAAAGCTGTTCGTTGGACACATTCACCACATCTTCCAGCACCACTCCGTCTACTACCCACAGGGGTTTGTTTTCACCGGAGATGGACGTAGCGCCGCGGATGCGGATTTTCGGGGCGGAACCGAATGTGCCTGATACATTCTGGATCGACACACCGGGCGCCCGGCCTTCCAGCATGCGGCTGATATCCGTGACACCGTTTAATTTGATGCTGTCTCCTTTGAGCGTGACGGCAGCCCCGGTGAACTTTTTGCGGTCTATCTGCTGGAATCCGGTCACGACCACATCGGCGATTTCGGTGACCTTGTATTTTGCGCGGAAATTGACTTCCGTTTTTCCGCCGACAGTCATTTCGACCGGATCGATGCTCACTCCGGAAACCACAAGCACGGCCTGCGGATCCACATCGCGCAGCGTATACTCGCCGTTGCCATCGGTAACCACGACGCGGTTACTGCCTTTAATGGCGACATTGACGCCCGCAAGGGGTTTACCCTCTTCGTCCGAGACGCGGCCTTTGACCGTTATGGGAGGTGCCAGATGCGGCGCTGCTTCCAGGGAAACCGACAGGAACAGGCACAGCACAAGCGGAACGAGCCTGGCAAAATAAGCAGTTGATCGCATAAACAGAAGTTGAGAGATGTTTTGGCTTGGTGACTGAAATTAAGGAATTACCACTAAACTCAAGATACCGTTAAGCGAAAACAAAAAAAGCCCTCCGTGGTGAACGGCGGGCTTTTTTTAATACTCAGCAATATTTTTAATGGACGTAAAGAATTTGACTGAGTACGGTCATCGGACTTCAAAGGATTGGATGGACTTGGACACTAACTGGTTTCAGGATACTGGATTAGATTGGTTTTTTCAAAAGGATCGGATCGGGTTTTTCTCTTAGGATTCGGACTGGATTTCGTAGGATTGGATATTGCTTCGTTGCTGATACAAAGATGTAAACTGTTTACAGCAATGAGGTATTATTTCGACCATTGGCTTCATTTGCCCGATAATTATCCTGAAAATGCCGGTAATCATTAAATTGCCTCCCGTTAATCTCCCTTTAAACCTTCCGGATCGACCCTCCGTTCAACGCTCTTCAGAAAAAGAAACAACCCATTATGCGCGCACAAAAATTCCTCTTTTTGCTGGTGGCCATCGCCGCATCCAGCCATCTTTTTGCCCAGACAGATAAGACTTTATCCGTCAGCCTGCAGGCTGTCACCGCTTATTTCCAGCTGGATGCGCAGGGAAAGCCTGTTTATCGCGTCAGCTACCAGGGCAAACCTGTAATCAACGCTTCGCTGATGGGTTTTGTGCTCACCGGTGAGGATGCCTTTGACAGCGGATTTGAAATCACCGGGTCGGAAACATCGCAGGGAGACAGCAGCTGGAGACCGGTATGGGGTGAGGTAAACAGCATCCGCGATCACCACAGCACACTCCTTATCCACCTGCGGCAGACAAAAACCCAGCGCCTGCTCGACATCGAATTCCGGGCATTTGAAGACGGCATCGGCTTCCGCTATGCCTTTCCCAATCAGCCAAACCTGAAGTATTTTATCGTCAGCCGCGAACAGACCCAGTTTAACCAAACGGGCAATCACAAGGCTTTCTGGATACCGGGAGATTACGATACCAACGAATACCCGTACACTACGTCCACCCTGAGTGAAATCAACAACAGCCACCTGGTGGAAACCAGCACGGCCATCGCCGTTCGCGTGGCGCCGGATCCACACGCGGTGCAAACCCCGCTGATGCTGAAAACCGCCGACGGTATCTACATAAATATCCATGAAGCGGCCCTGGTGGATTATGCGGCCATGCAGCTGCACGTGGATACGGCAGGATATCAGCTCACCGCATCACTGGTTCCGGACGCACTGGGAAACAAAGCTTATCTCCATGCACCGTCAAAAACACCGTGGAGAACGGTGATCATCAGTAACAAGGCGGTGGATATTCTTTCCTCCCACCTCATCCTGAACCTCAACGAGCCCAATGTGATCGTCAATACCTCCTGGATCAAACCGATGAAATTCGTGGGTGTATGGTGGGAAATGCAAACCGGAAAAAGCACCTGGAGCTATTCCGATTTTCCTGACAGCACCGATCAGAAGGGCCAGCTCATCCCCAACGGCAGACATGGCGCCAATACCGCCAACGTAAAAAAGTACATCGATTTTGCCGCCGCCAATGGCATACAGGGCGTGCTGGTTGAGGGATGGAACACTGGTTGGGAAGACTGGTTCGGCAAGTGGAAAGAAAAAGTGTTTGACTTTGTAACGCCCTATCCCGATTTCGATGTGAATGCCCTCGTGGCTTATGCGAACAGTAAAAACGTGCAGCTCATCATGCACAATGAAACCTCCGGATCGGCCACGAATTACGACTGGCACCTGGATACGGCCTTCCGCTTTATGGCAGCACACGGATACCATGCCGTCAAAACCGGTTATGTCGGCAAAATCATTCCGCGGGGAGAACACCACGACGGACAGTGGATGGTGAATCACTATCTGCGGGTGGTGCAGAAAGGCATCGAATACCAGGTATCTGTGGATTCGCATGAACCCATGCGACCGACGGGTCTGCAAAGAACCTTTCCAAACTGGATGGACAGTGAAGCCGGCCGGGGCAATGAATACAATGCATTCAGCAGCGGCAATGCGCCCGAGCATGAAACCATCCTGCCGTTTACGCGACTGATGGGCGGACCCATGGATTATACACCAGGCATTTTCAAACTAACCCATTATTCATCTGACAGCACCCGGCGGATTCATACCACGCTGGCCAAACAGCTGGCCTTGTATGTAACCTTGTACAGTCCCCTTCAGATGGCGGCGGATTTCCCTGAAAACTACGAAGCGCATATGGATGCCTTCCAGTTTATCCGCGATGTTCCGGTGGACTGGGACGATACTAAAATACTGGCCGCCGAACCGGGCGACTATGTGATGATCGCCCGCAGGGAAAAAGGCAGCGCTAACTGGTTCGTGGGTGCGATCACCGATGAAAACAGCCGCCAGCTGACCGTCGATTGTTCTTTTCTGGAGAAAGGGAAAAACTATACGGCCACGATTTATGGTGATGCGGATCAGGCAGACTGGCTCACGAATCCGGCCGCCTACACGATCAGAAAAATAAAAATATCATCCTCCAGTCGGCTGGCACTGAAGCTCGCCAAAGGAGGCGGCGCCGCCATCAGCATCATGGCGATCAAATAGTCAACTATAATGCACAACCGCAAAAAAAATGGACGGAAAACGAATATAATGTTGCTGCTCAGCGCCAGGCATGGCGGATAAACCGGAGCCAGTTGCCGTGGGTGATCCCGTCAATGTCTTCGGCACTGTATCCCCGGTTGCTGAGCAGGCCGGGCAATTTTTGCAGATCGGCAATCGTATCCAGGTCGTAAGGCGATTGCTCCCGACCGAAAGCGCCGTCAAGGTCGCTGCCGATCGCGATATGCCGGCTGTTGCCGGCGATCTGGCAGATATGATCATAATGATCGATCAGGCGATTGAGGTTGGTGCCCGTTTTTTTTGGATCGGATTGTCCGCGCACCCACCCATCGGTCAGCATCCAGGCATCCATCACGCCACCGATCACGGCACCGCGTTCAATGAGTATGCGTATCTGATCATCCGATAACTGCCGCTGGTTATTCACCAGCGCGCGGCAATTGTGGTGACTGGCCCACACATGCCCATGGAACAGATCCATCGCTTCGGTGAATCCTTTGTCGGTGAGATGTGTTACATCAAGGATGATGTTCAGCGCCGCCATTTCCTTCAGCAGGTCTTTGCCCATGGCGGTAAGTCCTTCTTCCATACCCGTACCCATCGCATATCTCCCCGGACCATAATGCGCAGGTCCCAGCGCCCGGAGGCCGGACCGGTAGGCTTTTTCGAGGTATGACAGATCAATGAGCGAATCGGCGCCTTCCAGACTCT
>CAZZYD010000068.1:0-14662 GCA_964658175.1 uncultured Puia sp.
TTGCGCCCTCGCGTGAAAAAAAAACCTCCTCAAATAAACGTTAATAATCATACATCAACGCCGGCCCATCATTCACCCCAAAAAACAATCTCCTTTTTTTTGCTGCATCCAGGGTCAGCACATCGCGTACATCGGCGCGTATGTTCAGACCACTCTGGTATTGCGGTGCATAGCGGAAATTTCCTTTGCCATCATTAAGCATTAAAATGCCATGGTTAGCGCGGTAACGACCAAAGCGTATGCGCGTCCAGGCATTGCCGCCCGCCAGCACGAGGTCAGGTTTTCCATCGCCATTTATATCTGTAGCTGCGATGGCATATACGGGACCATACTGGGCTTCGAGCGGCAATTCCTTTTTCTCAAATCCCGCGCTGCCTTTATTTTCAAGCCACAGGGTTGACAGGTTTTCCGTTTTCAGCGGACCCGCATCTTTCAATTCCTCCGCTGAAAACAAATCGCTGATGGTGGCATCGGCGTAGTTTTGGTACTGGATGAATTTCTTTTTGAGGGAGGGAATTTCGCCGGTGAGATCATCCCGCGAAGCGGCGGGATACGATACGCCATGGATATAATAACAGAACAGCGGATCGATGCGGCCGTTGTGATTGAAATCTTTATAGTATAAGGTCAGCGGTTCTTTTTCACTGGCCTGAAACTGATTGTTGAGGCCCTGGTTTCCCAGGATCAGATCCGGGGCGCCATCTCCATTGAGATCCGCTACGGCGATCCGGTTCCACCAGCCGGTGGAAGCAAAATGAATGTACTGGCTGCTGGCATCTTCCAGATGACCGGCCCTGTTGAGAAAAACTTTCAAAGGCATCCATTCCCCGACTACTACGAGATCGGGCATGTTGTCTTTATTGAGATCCATCCAAACAGCATCGGTTACCATACCGAGACCAGCCAGTGCCGGTGCACTGGCTGCGGTGCCATCTGTAAAATGTCCCTTGCCATCGTTGAGCAAAATTTTGCTGCCGGGCGACAATGGATAATTTCCGTTCACCACGCGGCCGCCTACAAAAAGATCCAGGTCGCCGTCTCCGTCGATGTCTGCTGCCCGCGCGCAACTGCTGTTGAGCAGCAACGCCGGAATGGCGCCGGCGGCCAGACTGAAATGCCCTTTCCCGTCATTGAGGTACAGGCGCCCCTGCATGGCCGGATCTTTTTCATCCAGGGAATATCCGCCCGCGCCGATATACAGGTCCAGGTCTTTGTCGCCATCCGCATCGAAAAATACAGCGGCGCCATCGTCGCTGAGTGAATCTTTTTCGATCGCCGGCTGGCGGCTCGCCACCAGTCTTCCGTCGGCAGTCTGCAAAAACAATTGTGCGGCATGTCCCTGGCCACCGCCAAAAAAAACGTCTTCCGTTCCATTTCCATCCACGTCGCCCTTTGCCAGGCAGGGGCCGCGGCGTGAAAGATAATTCAGCAGCAGGGGCTGCTGATCAAAATCATTGTACGCGTTTTCCGTGTGCAGGGGAACCGGTGCAGGTGAAATTGTCAGCAACCGTTTAACCGCCGGGGCATTGGCAGCATAATCCCATGTACCGCCGGCATCCTTCAAAGATATTTTGATTGCCTGGTCTGCTTTCACTGACCGGAGTACCTGGTACTGATCACCCGGCCAGATCACCAGGATGGAATCGATCAGCGTGTGGTCGCCGGTACCGAAATTCAATACAGGATCCATGGATGACTGAAAGCCGCGAACCGGAAAAGCTTCCTGGTAGAACAGCGTATCGCGGCAATAGAGTTTTACTTTGGCGCCAATGCCCGTACTGTTTTTTACATCGCCGGCAAGCGCCACTTTAAGATAGTGCGTACCGCTTTTTTGGCGGCTGTTATTTTTATAGATTCCCGCAAAATCATTGGTATTGTTGATCACCAGGTCGAGCGCGCCGTCATTGTCGAGGTCGGCGTATGCGGCCCCGGCGGATACGGTTTTCTGGTTGAGTCCCCAGGCGTCGTTCATCCGGGAGAACGTGGTGTTACCATTGTTGTGATAGAGATAGCTCGTACCCGGACTGGAAGGCATTTTAGCGATCGAAGATTTGACCGCATCGTCGTTGGCAGCATTGCCATGGGCTGCATTGTCGGCGGAATATTTAAGAAAATCCATGTCGGTATAATCTTTCACATATCCGTTGGTGATGAGCAGGTCTTTGTTTCCGTCGTTGTCAAAATCAGAAAAAAGCGCCGACCAGCTCCAGTCTGTATTCGACACGCCGGACAATTGGCCGATTTCGCTGAATGTGCCATCCCCATTATTTTTTTGCAGCATGTTGCGGCTGTACTGATAATAAAAACCGCGGCTGAACAGCTGCTGGAATTTGTTGAAATTTTCGGCGCCGCTGTGCATCTTCTGGGTGTGGTTGTCTTCCGGCAGCATATCCAGTGTCATCAGGTCCACCCATCCGTCGTTATTGAAATCAGCGGCATCGTTGCCCATGGAATAGAGTGAGGTCTGGTCCATGCAATCCCGTAATTTTTCGGTAAAGGTAATTTCAGGGTGTGTTCCCGGTGCTGCCTTTACAGAAGCGCCGTTGTTGATGAAAAGGTAGTCCGGTTCATTGAAATCATTGGAGACATAGATATCGGGCCAGCCGTCGTTGTTGAGATCGGAGATGGCGAGGCCGAGACCGAAGGTGAGCACGTCGGACTGGATACCGGCCTGCGCGGAAACATCCGTGTATACCGCGTGCTGCAGGGAGGCGTTCCAGTCGTTGCGGAACAGTTTGCATTCAAAGGCGGGTCTGCTTTCTTTTCTCCAGCCCGGGTTGTCTACTGCACCGGTGGCAAACTGATGCAGGGAATGATTGATCAGAAAAAGGTCGAGGTCGCCGTCCTTGTCATAATCGAAGAAGGCCGCCTGGGTGGAAAATCCATTGTCATCCAGCCCGTATTCAGCAGCTTTTTCCGTAAAGGTCAGGTCGCCGTTATTGATAAAGAGCAGGTTTTTCCGCTGTGCGGGACTGGCATCTGCCGAACGGCAGATATAGATATCCATTTTTCCGTCGCCGTTGATGTCAACCATGGTGGCGCCGGTGCACCAGCCCTGCATCGAGGCGATGCCGCTTTTTTCTGTGATGTCTTCAAATTTGAAATTCCCTTTGTTGAGGAATAGGCGGTTGTGCACCATGTTTCCGGTGAAGAGAATATCCGGCAGACCGTCGTTATTGATATCGCCGATGGCTACCCCGCCGCCATTATAGAAATAAATATAGTTGAGTACGTTGAGGGATTCACCGTCGAACAGGGTGTTTTGAAAACCGATGCCGGTGCGGTCCTTGTCGAGCCGGGTGAACAAATATTCCGTGCTGTCCTGCCGGCAGCTGCCCAATAAAAGAAAGGCCAGCAACAGAATGCCGCCTGGGTGGCGGAGCGGGAGAAGGCTGTTCGACATCAGGATCTATTTAAGCAAAAAGCTTCCATCCGCCGATGGCAGATGGAAGCTTTAAGGTAATTGATTATTTTAGTTCTTATCCCACCAGAGTGGTGTCAGTTCGTTGTCGGGACCGCCAAGTAGTGCGTCAGCAGCCGCAACGGCCGGACCATTGGATTGTTTTTCTGAATCCAGGAATGGAATGCGGCGTACCCACTGTGTTGCAGGATTCGTGATCAGGGATCTTGAATCCACGTTCACCACAGGATACAGCGGCATTACATGGCTTCTGCGCCAGTCAGCCCAGGCTTCGATCCCGTCAGGGTATAAAGCCAGCCATTTCTGCGTGGCAATCTGTTCGAGCTCTGTGGCCATATCGCCTGCCCATTTGATCGGTACAGTAGAAACAGCGGGTGATCCTAAATCATCACCCGGAGGAATGGGTGTATTTGTACTGGCGATATAATTTGTAACAGACGTACCGGTGATACCCCATTGCGCCATGGAATTGGTAATCCCCAATTCATAGAGCTGTTGCGGAGTTTCGGTACCCATATTCCAACCCAACAAGGCGCCTTCTGCACGATTGAAATAAGATTCTGCCGTTTCCATCACGTTTTGTGGGGTGCTGGTATAACTCGCGATACCTACAATCGAACCATTCACGGTCACATTGGTCGATGACCAGCGTTGACCCTGGTGGGAATTGGATGCGGCAGTATTGGGCGCAAGGTTCAACTGATCAACAGATAAACCGTTGCGGATACCTGCATAATTGGCGAAGATGCCGGGTGTTGGATTTTTACTGGCTACGGTAGGCAGGAAGTAATCTACGATTCTCGGATCCTGGTAACCTTTCAATACGGACGCCATCGTGGCGCTCATACGGAATTCATTCCAGTCAGACATGGTAGAGAGTCCGTTGATATCATTTCCGGTAGAAGACCGTTCAACAAACGCATCATCAGCCGGACTGGCGGTCATGACGCCGGCGGCCACGGCGGCCTCGGCCTCTGCCTGAGCCCGGGTCGGATCAACTTTTGAAATGCGCAGTGCACAGCGAAGGCGCAGGCTGTTCGCAAATTTTATCCATTTGTTTACATCGCCCTGGTAAATCAGATCGTAAGACCCATACGCGTTGGTGCCAGCCAGCGGTGTAAGCACGGCTACGGCAGCAGTCAGGCGTTTGAAGAAATCATCATAGATTTTATCCTGTGGATCGTAAGGGATAGACGGAGACACAACGCCGGCACTGAAATAGGGAATCGGTCCCCAGTAGTCCGTGGCTTTCTGAAAGGCGAGTACCCAAACAATCTCACCCAGGGCATGTTCTGCCGAAGCGGAATCCGTATTCTGAAAAATGGATTGAAGCTGCGGCAACACATCCGTATAATACGGATTGAAATTCGCGCCTACCCATGCCTGATTCAGGAACAGGCGGTCGGAAGCAAAATAGGTCGCTTCGCAGGCAAAATATTGTGCGTATTGGTCAGCGAAGAGATTTTCCGCGATCTGGTAATTCGCCTGATTCACGGTCGCGAGTGCTTCTGCGTGGGAAAACAGGAACGGAATGACCGAGGGAGTTACCGCGGCAATGCTGTTTTTATCGGTATTCACATCGTCGAATTTTTTCGTACAGGATGTTCCGAACAGCATTCCGGCCGCCAGCAGCAGCACTGAAAGGCCGGTCATGTTTTGATTAGTTACTTTTTTCATCTTCATATTTTTTCTTTATGCTGTTTAGAAATTAACCTTCAGATTGAATCCGAGTGTTCTGGTGGAAGGCAATGCACCATATTCAGTTCCCTGGAAGAGGGCGTTGCCATTTGCCATATCAGGATCCATCCACATTTTCCGCTTGCCGAGACCCGGAATATCCAGGATTGAGCTGCCGCGATAGATCCAGAACAGGTTGCGGGCAACCACTGAAAAACGCATTGACTTGATCACATCCACATGAAGAGGTATATCATATCCAAAAGACACTTCTCTCACCCGCAGGTTGGTCGCATTGTAAGCAAAGAATTCGCCTGTGCCGTAGCGTTGACCTGAGGCTGATTGCCAGAATTGCTGTGCAGTGATCGACTGGCTCATCGCCGTTCCGTTCGCATCCACACCACCCAGGATTAAACCACCCTGACGATATTCTTTGGTTTCTTTCGTAATGCCACTGAATGCCAGGTTCATTTCTGTTCCGGAAACAATGATACCACCGATACGGCCGTCAACCAGTACGCGCAACGAAAAACGCTTGAACTGGAAGCTGTTTGTCATACCTACGACTTCTTTGGGATTATAGTTTCCAATATAACCGATTGCTGCGGAAGTTACCGGCGTTCCGTCTTTGTTTACCAGATGCTGTCCTTTATCATTCTTCGCCCATTGGAACGCATAAAGATCGCCAAAGCTACCACCCACATTCACTTCAGGCAGGGCTGAACGGTTGTCGGCACCGCCGAGATCCGCTTCCTTGATGGTTGGACTTAATGAGATAACCTTGTTGCGATTGAGTGAAAGATTTACCGTCATGTCCCAGGAGAAATCCCGGCTCTTGATGGGCGTGGCATTGATGGTGAGTTCAAGACCGCGGTTCTGAATATTTCCCGCATTGATATACTGGGTGGAATAGCCGCTTCCTACCGGCAACTGGAGTTTCAGGAGCTGGTTTGAGGAATTACTCTTATAATAGGTGGCGGAAAATCCGACACGGTCATGAGCAAAGCGCGCTTCCAGACCAAATTCGAAACTTTTAACGATTTCAGGCTTCAGGTCGGTGATCGGAAAAGTAAGGCTGCGATAGATACTTCCGTTGCCAGCGCCTGCCTCATAGGTCAGTGATGGAAAGCGGATACCAAATTGTCCGCCATTACCCACCTGTGCGTAGTTGCCACTCACTTTCAGGAAAGAAATTGCAGGCGGTATGCCATGGAAGAGGTCGGTCAGGATTGCAGACAAACCAATCGACGGATAGCTGAAATGGTATGGGCTGGGCAGTCTTGAATCCCAGTCGTTACGCAAACTCGCATCCAGGAAGATGGCATCTTTCCAGGAAAGGTTCGCCTGACCAAAAACTGAATTCGACCGCACTTCCGTTCCCAGCTGTGTGGTGTTAGGATTTGATGCAAAGGACAAGCTGAACTTATTGGCCACATTCAGCCCATTGGTGGAAGAAATTTCCTGGGCATAGGCATTGTCCTGATAAATCGTTCCGACATGATAGGTAATCTTCAGGTCGTTGGTGATCTTGTTATTCCCTTCCAGGATCGCATCAAACCATTTGTTTGTGCTGATCATGTTGGTAACATTAAAGGAACCGCCCGCATTGGTATTCCAAAGCAGCGTGCCCTGCTGATATCTTTCTTCCAGTAAGTCAGCCGTACGGTCCAGGTTGCCGGATCCCCGCACACTTAACCAGGGTGTGATCTGATATTTTAACGCAACGAAACCAATGGCACGATTTCTCGTTTCCGTGATATTCGTATTATTCGTCATCCAGTAAGGATTCTGATAAATGGAGTTAAGGGTAGACGGCCAGTTCGTTGGAACCGCCACACCCAGTGCGTTGAAGGACTGGTAATTTTTAGCATCTTTCGTACTCAGGCTTCTGGGCATTTCGTACGCATCGAACACCGGCGAATTTTCTTCACCCGCGCGCGGTTTACCATTGATCACCTGAGAAATATAAGTGATTTTCGCATCGGCAGACAGTTTCGAAGTGATCTGCGTTGAAATGCGCCAGTTAAGCGTGTGACGATTCAACTGATTACTCGGAATGATGCCGTTTGCATAGTTATTTGTGTAAGAGAAATAACTCTGCGCTTTATCACCACCAGCCGAAATACCCACTGAGTTATTCAGGCTAAGACCCGTATTGAAGAAGTCTTTTACATTGTCTTTCTGCGGCAGGTATGTATTGTTTTTATACGTATAATCCAGATAGGTCTGGCCCTGCATCTTCGCGCCCCAGCTGGCACCGAGCTGCGAAGAATCCGCCGGCAGATTTCCAGCGTTCCCCTGTCCATATTCATTTTGAAATCTTGGGAGAGCAAATGGCTTTTCGAAGCCAATACCTGAGTTTACAACCACATCGAGGCGGCCCTTCTTTCCTTTTTTTGTTGTGATAACGATTACGCCGTTACCTGCCTGTGATCCATAAAGTGCCGCAGCAGATGCACCACGCAGCACCGTCATGGATTCGATATCGTCCGGATTCACATTCGATGCACCATCCGAAGTTTGCAGGGAGCCGAAGTCATTTCCGGCAGCGCTGTAGGTATTGTTATTTATAGGCACTCCGTCCACGACGATCAGGGCATTGCTGCTGCCCGCCAGGGAACGGTTACCGCGTAGTATCACCTGCGCGCCGCTGCCTAATCCGCCCGACCCCTGGTTTACGACGATATTCGCCACTTTTCCCGAGAGAGAGCCTAGAAAATTATCCGTTGAGCGAACTTCCGTGAGCTGGCCGGTCGGAACCGTTTGCGCCGCATACACCAGTGTTTTTGACTGGCGGGTGATACCGAGCGCGGTAACCACCACTTCATTGAGCTGCTTGGACTCAGAAGTGATGGTAACGTCCACCGTGGTTTCACCTGGCGCCAGAGACACTTCTTTGTTGCCATAACCGATGTAAGAAATCAGCAGACTCACGCTCCCGTCGCCAACCGAAATGGTAAACGTACCGGAAATGTCGGAAGTGACTGCTTTTTTTGTGCCTTTGACGGTGATTGTTGCGCCTGCGATGGGCGACTTGGTTGCATCATCTGAAATTTTCCCTGTGATTGTCCGTCCCTGCGCGAAAGCTATGCTGGTGCATAATAGCAGGAACAAAAACAACAAATGTGTTTTTTTGGTCATAAGCAGTTTTTAGTGTGGTGTGATAATCTAGTGTGCTTTCGCTTGGCAAGTTGTAATGCTATAAATGTAGATTTTATTGAAATACCGCGCGTTTATTGCACAATCGATTGCATAAAAACTCACATTAGAAAAAACGAAATCTGGCATGAACGACGCGCTCCGACGTACGGATCCGCAACAGAAAATGTCTGACTACATCGTTAACCGTTGGTTATTTGCGCTCGTGTATTACCAGCTGACCGTTCAGCACAATGTTGCTGAAGGTCTCCGGACTTCCCTGGCGGGGCGCTTGTTGCAGTACCTGCATCATGATTTCCGCAGCTTTGGAGCCCTGTTCAAAAGGAAACTGTTCAACGGAAGCCAACGGCGGCGTTTCAAGATAACTGGTGATGGAGATATTGGAATAACTGACAAAACAAATATCCTTGTTGATCACGAGCTGGGCGCGGCGGGCATATTGCATCGCATCAAGTGCGATATAGTCATTAATCGTAATAACTGCCGTGGGTCTCGGACGCTGACGCAGCATGATCTTCATCGCCTGCTCCGTACTCTCCTGACTGAGGTCAGTATTCGTGACCAGTCCCAGGTCAATTTTAAGCCGCTTTTTTATCAGCATCTGTTTGTAGGCTTCCGTGCGCTCACGGGAGGATTTCATTTCCTCCGGACCATTGATGATCCCGATCCGCCGGTGTCCCCGCGCGATCAGGAATTCGATGGCTTCGCGGGTGCCGCTGTCCATATTAAAGGAGACCTTATTAAAATCGGGCTGGCTCGGTACCCGATCAAAAAAGACGACCGGAATATTGTACTTCTTCAGCGCCGTGAAATGCTCGTAGTCGTTGGTGTATTTGCTCAGGGATACGATCATCCCGTCCACCCGGGTGTTCTTCATCGTTTGAATGATCAGCTTTTCCCGTTCCACGTTGTCGTGCGACTGGCCGATCAGTACGCTGTAATTGTTCTTGATCGCGACTTCCTCGATCCCGCTGATCGCATTGGAAAAAAATTCCTCTTTCAGGCTGGGAAGCACCACCCCGATCGTGAATGTCTTCTGCTGCTTGAAGAAGATGGCGTTGAGGTTCGGCTCGTAGTTCATTTCCTTGGCCAGCTTCTTCACCCGCTGTTTGGTTCGGATACCGATGCCCGGATGATCATTCAGCGCCCTGGATACCGTTGAAATCGACACATTCAACTGCTTTGCCAGCTCCTTGATGGTGGGAAGCCGCTCTTCTTTCATGACCTAAATGTAGGGCATCCCGCCTATACGCTATCAGATTCACTGCAAAATGACTGGGACCCGATATTGAAAAAAATGATTGCAGGATTTTATCTTTATAATTAAGTATCTTAGTATTTAAGATATCTGAAATCTAGTTGAAATCATACCTGTAAAACTAAAAACATGGCAAAAACAAAAGATACCGGACCGGCCCTGCTGCTGATGATATTCGCACCGCTGCTCACGGAGATATTGCCCGGCGCAACCCGCTTCAGCTCGCTCTTCGTCTTTCCGATTGAAATATGCGTCTGGGGCGGCGGCGCCCTCCTCATCCGCTATGTTGTGCGCAAACGGCAGCTGGACTGGGTGGGGATGCTCCTGCTCGCCCTGGCCTTGGCCACCGCAGAAGAGTTCCTGATACAACAGACCTCCGTGGCGCCCATGGTGATCCGGCTCAAAGGGATCACCTATGCGCGGGCCTGGGATATTAATTATGTCTACCTGCTGTGGGCGCTGATCTATGAATCAGTGTTTGTCGTACTGCTTCCGGTATGCCTGGTAGAACTGCTCTTTCCCGCCCGGCGGGATAGAGGCTGGATGAACAAAGCGGGCGTCGTTACCGTCAGCTTGTTTTTTGCGGTTGGATGCGGGCTGGCCTGGTATACCTGGACGCAAATCGCCCGGCCGAAGTTTTTTAAAGTACCCGCGTATACGCCCGCACTTTCTCATATCCTGATCGCCGTCGGACTCATTGTGCTGCTGGTGGCGACGGCCTGGGGGCGCATCGGAAAACCGCTGAAAAGCACGGTGGGCAAGAGCGTACCGGTGTTCCTGATTTTCATCGCCGGCGCGGTCTGGTCTTCCCTGCTGTTCGGGCTGGTGCTGCTCGGATTTGGCATCGCGCCCGGATTTCCCCCGCTGCTGGCAGTAACCGGCGGAGGCTTATTAATTATAGTAGCTTTGTGGCAGGTGCCTATGTGGGCGGCCGCCACATCCTGGCAAAGGGCGCAGCGTTTTGCTCTGGTCTGCGGTGTGATCACCGGATCCCTGCTGATCAGTTTCCTCGCGTTTGTGGGAACCACCGGACCGGATCTTTATTTTAAAATCATAACCAATGTAATTGCCGCGGCCCTGCTGACCCTCTTTGCGCTGAGGCTTAGAAAAGAAAAGACAGCTGTATTATAGTAGAAAGACCATTACTTCTATGCCATCAAAAGGAAAAACAGATCCAGCCGTCTACGAACTCATGGTTGCACTCAGGAAGCTGACCCGCACCACCCTGCTGCATCAACAGGCGGTGGCGGCCTCCGTGGGACTGCATGCGACAGATGCTGAATGCATCGATTTCCTCCAGGAAATGGGTCCTTCCACGGCCGGAGACCTGGCTCGGGCCACCCGGCTCACCACCGGCGCCATCACTAATGTCATCGACCGCCTTGAAAAGGCGGGGTTTGTGGAGCGAAAACCCGATGCGGACGACCGGCGAAAGGTAATCGTATCGCTGTTGCCGCAAAAACACCTGCCTGCCAGACAGCACTACCATCATCTGGCGAAAAACGTGGAGGATCTTTTCACCGCCTATACGCCCCAGGAGCTCGAACTCCTGGTTTCCCATACCCGTGCACTGGCACAGATTTATCAGGAACAGATTGAGGGCATCAACAAACATGATCATTAAAAATTGAACTTATGAACACGGTAGGCTATTTTGAAATTCAGTCCTCCGATCCCGCCAGGGAAACGCGTTTCTACCAGGAAGTCTTTGGATGGACATTTGTTCGCGAGACATTCGCGCCGATCGAATATTACCGGATAGAAACCGAAACGATCAACGGCGGTCTGCTGAAAAGACCCGTACCTATTCCAGCGGCTGGTCAGGGTACCAACGCCTATGTTGTTTCCATTCAGGTCAGTGATTTTGACGTCACGGCTGCGCTCATCCTGCCGCATGGAGGACGGGTGGCCATGGCGAAATTCCCTGTTCCCCGGCGTTGCTGGCAGGGCTATTTCCTGGACGCTGACAGCAATACCTTCGGTATCTTCCAAACGGATGAGAACGCTGCGTGAGGGTATGCAAGTTTTGCCTTCATTTTAACAAATGCTGTGCTTATTTTGTGTCGGTTTAAAATAAAATTATGAAACACAGCCTGCTCGGCTTTCTCCTCCTGTATTCCGCTGCTGCCCATGCCCAGTTAACCGTAAACGAAAAATTTCAGAAAATCGGTACCGTGGAACAGGCGCAGGAATACATCGACGCCAATCCCACCCTCAAGCCCACACTCCTTAAACTGTCCAACGGAAAAGATTCTTCGCTGATCGACAAGCGCCTGCTCAGACAAAACAAAGGCGACGTTTTTTCCGTGGGATATGTAACGTATAAAGTAATTGAAGCGAAAGAAACACTCGCGTACCGGGCAAATTACATTTTTCTGGACGGCGGCTCCCTCTCGACCATCCAGATCGACAGCCTGAAAAAAATCATCGTTCAAAAGGCAAACGCCGGAACAGCTTTCGATCAGTTGTCTGACCAGTACACCATGGACGGAAACAATACCCACGGCGATACCGGATGGTTCTTTGGTGAAGCGATGATGCCAAAAGAATTTCAGGAGGCGGTAAAGAACCACAAAACCGGCGAGATCTTTTTCGTGGACGTCACCGACAAACAGTGGCACTATATCGTCAAGAAAACCTTTGACGACCATGATGAGAAGGATATTACGGTGCTAAGATCCAACGGCAGGTAATCGTTTGGTTCACGCAAAAAGTTTCACGCAACGGGATTTGGTTCACGCAGCAAAGGATAGGAAATCTAATTTGAGCTTCATAATAAAGGCGCAAAGAATAAATTCTTTGCGCCTTTGCGCTCCCTGGCGTCTTTGCGTGAAATCACTATCACACACTCGCCACCCCATAAATTGTAATCCCCGACAGATCCACCTGTAGACGCGTTCGTCCATGCTGACCTTTCGTTTGCGTGATTTTCCTGCGCTGATCTCCCAGCTCGGGGCTCATCAGCGCCAGCGTGCCGATACTGAATTTATCTGTATTTAATTCGTAGGTCATCAGGTTGTCCTTCACCAGCGAATCCAGTTGTTTCATCAGCGGAATACCTGAAAGGTCTTTTATCACGTCCGGTTCGGCTACCAGACCCGCATTCATGAAATGAATCACTGGTTTACCCTGGTAGGTTCGCAGCCGCGCCGTCCAACGCGGATCGCCACCCGTTCTGTTGAGTATCGGATGAAATTTCTGATCACTGATCATCCGCTCCAGCGGTTTTGCGTCCACCGCCGAATCGATCAGGTGCAGATTCTTGTAATTTGCGCGAACCAGCAGGTCTGACAATGGCTGCGCCCGTTTGAATCCTTTTTCGTCATGCGTGCCAAAGGGCAATGCCATCCACACGATCCCATCTTTGGACAGAAAAGACCTGATCGCAGCAAACTGCTCTTTCGATACACAGGCCGATCCATCCAGGATCAGCGGTGTGTTTTCCGCTAGCAGGGCTGCCCCGTCCGCCAGTTCCCGAAAACGCACGAAACGGTAGCAGGTATTTGCTTTGGTAAGTTGTATGCTCCAGGCTGTGACACGATCCCAGTGTTCGTGTCCGGCCGCGTCGCGCCAGCCATTCTCCCGGCAGAACCCGTTATTGACCAGACGGACTTCCACTACATCTAAGCCTTCCCGGTAGTTCAGGTCACTGTATTTTTTCTCCCAGTTATTGGACGGCCCTACGGCATCTTCCTGTTCAATCGGATGCGGCGGATCTTTTTCGAGCCGCATATTGAGGGTGCTGCTCCAGTTGCCTACACCCCAGAAACGCGCAAGCGCCCAACCGAGGTACGCGCCCTGTTCGGTAAGCGTATAGCTGAGCGCGAGGGCGGGTGCATTGCCCCGTTTGGCAGCAATGTCTTTTTGCATCAGCGCTTCCGCATCCATATTGATCCATGCCGAATTCTCGATATTCGTCCCGACATTTTCCAGCATGTACAGATCGAGATACGGCGACATCTTCTCCAGGTTAAGAGCCGCTGCATTCAGAACAATGGGACCCGTGTTGGAGCAGCAGGTCATCAGTGGCTTGTCGCCTACAATCTCTTTGACCATCTTAATATGATCCCGGATCGAATCGGATTTCATGCGCAGCCAGTCGCGGTATACCGGGTTGTCGTAGTTGCCCCACCGATAATTATTTGCCTTGCTGGTATCCCCGAAAAATGATTTGTCTGAAAAATCCGGGATTTGGTGACCATAATCACGCCTGAAGCGGTCACGGCAATATTTGCAACCGCAGGTCGTATTGCCCGGATAGCTGCACATGTCGTCGACTTCAATTCCATCGAACGGCACGTCTTTCATCAGCCGGTGGAGATATTTCCGGTGCATATCGAGAAACTGTTCGTTGTTATGGCAAAACGCCTCGAACTGATATTGGCTGGCGTAGCCCCTGCTGCCATCACGCAGGTCCACTTCGCAAAGATCCTGAAACAGGTGCCCTTCATATTGGGCAAATTTTGCTGCTTCCGCATCCGGAACCAGTAACACCGAATGACGTTCAAAACGGTTCATCTCCCTGAAGTCGGCTTCGCCGTGCGGACGATAAACGTGGTTGCAGGAGTAATGATCTATGAACCGGATATTCCGTTGGTGCAACTCCTCGCATACGGAGGCGAAATACCCATGCAGCACATGGAAATAATTTGAAAAATCAAAGCGGTCATGAAAACCGAAATTGATGGCTGTATCTATATCGGCTTTGGCAAATCCATCGGCCCGCCGTTTGATCTTGTCCAGGATATCCTGCTGCGGCCATTGCAGGTCTTCCAGAATCGTCCACCAGCTTGCCGCACGGTTTGGCACGAAGGCACCCGTGGCCGGTGCTTTATTTGCCGCCGCGGTCAGTGAAAACGGCATCAGTTGCGCCAGACCGAGTCCGGCACCGGACAGGGCGGTCCACTTAATAAATTTTCTGCGATCGGGATGGTTGTCCATGGTCTCCTGTTTTATATTTTTATTTATCCGACAATACAAGCATCGCTGCGCCGCGTTCCAGTGGCACGGTCACCGAAAGAATATTCCCCCTTTGGACAGCCTGTACCTGGCGGGCCTCTGTTCGTCCCGGCAGGTATACCAGGCAATTCCACGAATGCCGGGCAATGCCGGCGTCGTTTACTGTGACGACCGCCTGCCGCCCGCTT
>CAZZYD010000069.1:0-14624 GCA_964658175.1 uncultured Puia sp.
GATCAAATATTCGCGCGAGCAGCTGAGTATAAAGATCGCCACGCAAAACAGCGGCAAGAGCCTGTTCATCAAAATCGAAGACAATGGCATCGGGATGAACAAGGAGACCCAGCGGCGCATCTTCGAAAAATTCTACCGTGCCCATACGGGGAATATCCATAACGTCAAAGGCTTCGGGCTGGGGCTCAGCTACGTTCAGTCCGTGGTGGACGCCCACCAGGGAAAGATCAAGGTGGACAGCGTCAGCGGCAAGGGCACTACCTTCACCCTCGAATTTCCGCTCATGGTTCAGGTCATGAACAAACAGCCATCTCCATAACTCAGAAATCGGTAATCGTTTGCTAACGCATATGAGTATACGTTTTTCCAATCGTCACCGATCAGTGCGGCCACCAGCAAAAGCAGGGTGGATTGCGGCTGGTGAAAATTGGTGATCAGTCCGCGTACGATCCGGAACCGGTAACCCGGTGCGATCAGCAGGCGGCTGCGGAAGCTGATGGCGGCCAGCGATTCTTTTTCCATCCACAGCAGGAGGCTTTGCAGCATTTCTTTTACGGAAAGATGGGACGCTTGCCTGTCATAAGGCATCCATTGATTCACATACAATTCGTCGGGTGACAGGCGGGGATTGGCTTCCACCTGCACACCGATCCAGTATAGACTTTCCACGCTGCGCAAAGAAGTGGTACCAACAGCTATGATCGGGTCGTATATTTTTTGGATCAGCTGCTGAACCGTCTCAATGGAAACGGTGATCCATTCTTCATGCATCGGGTGATCCTGCAGGGTCGGAGATTTCACTGGCAGGAAAGTGCCGGCGCCGACATGCAGGGTCACCGTACTGCGCTGGATACCTTTGTCGAGCAGACGTTCCATGAGTTCCTGCGTGAAATGCAAACCCGCGGTAGGGGCGGCCACCGAGCCTTCCTGGTTTGCATAGATGGTCTGATACCGGAGGCGGTCATCCTCATTGGCTGCGCGCCGGAGATAAGGTGGAAGCGGGATCGCGCCGGCTGTCTGAAGAACGGCGGCAAAGGACTGCGATGCCGGTGTCCAGGAAAATCCGATCACAAAAGAATCCTTTCTTTTTTCGACCAGTACGGCGGTGAGCGTGATGCCGCCGGTTTCTTTTTCAAGTATCTGTCCGTGTTTCCATTTCGAGGCGCCGCCGATCAGGCATTTCCATTGCACGCTGCCGGTGGTCTGCAGCGCGACGGGAATATCGGGGTATTGTTCGTGCGGTTCAAGGCAGAATATTTCGATGTTGCCACCGGAAGGCTTTTGAAAAACAAGCCGGGCGGCGATGACTTTGCTGTCGTTAAAAACCAGGAGACTGTCGGATGGGAGATAGGTGGCGAGCTGCGCGTATTGATCTTCCCGGATTTTTCCGTCCTGGTAGATCAGCAATTTGGAAGCGTCTCTTTTGTCAAGGGGGAAACGCGCTATTTTTTCTTCCGGTAATTCATAGGAAAAATCCTCAATGGAAAGCGATGCGGGATGCGGCATGGAGCGGCGTTATTTTGGGCGAAATTCGTATAAGTGACGTAAACTGGTAGTTTGTTGGCAGTTTAAGCCATTTATAAATTTACGGCAACGTAGTCAGTTTATTGTCCGCGGATGATCGGTGCGGCGAAAAGAGAGGAGGCTTGCTCTACCCATCGTATCTCAGGCCGGATGCATTATTTTAGCGTAAAATATATTTGCTTGAAAAAAATATCCGTTTACCTCCTGCTCGTGATCACTTCATTGACAACGCTGCGTGCGCAGCAACTCGACAGCGCGCAGCTCAAAGCCGCCACTATCTACCTGAACGCTGTGCTCGCCGGAGACAACCGGACCTGCTGGAACCTGTTTAACCAGGACCGCTACCCGGAAGAAAGTCATGCCGTTTTCAACAACGACCTGTTTCAGCTGACCAACAGCTTCCGCGTTTTTTCCTCCTTCGAATTGTTTATGTATGGCATGCGCTCGGAAGACAGCACGCAAATGAATATATATTCATTTAAACCTGTATCCAAACAGAGAAATCTGACCAACGATATCCTCATCGAAGTGAGTTTTGTGCCGGGATCTGCGCTCGTGTGCGACGTGCGGCCAAGGGAACGATTAAAGGAAGCGAGTGCCGTCACCACCCAGCGGGAGGAGACGCAGCTGGAAGGACCTTTTCCGCTTGAGCTGGATGGAGCTTCTTACCAGGTGCGGGGCGTAAACCTCGTTCATTTCACCGGCGACAAAGTGATGCTGGTGATACAGGTAGAACATCCTTCAAACATAGAGGAGAATGAAGCCACACGGAATGACGCCGAAAAATTCGCGCGCTATCTGATGAAGCATGGTTATATGGACAAGGCGATGGCCAAAGCAAAGGAGATGCACAAAACATTACTCAGCGATATCGCCGTTTCGCTCTACCAGCCAAGCCTCGGGCAGGGTATCAATATTCTTTTTCCGCCGGATGAGCTGAAATAAACCCGACGCCTACGCTCGCGTGATACCCAGCGCTCGGACCCAGTCCGATGGCCTTTCATTTCCATCCTGACAAGGCACTTCCCGTCATCTATTTTAAGCTCATGCTGGTTATCCACAGCTTATCCACTCTAATTCACATCTTATCAACATGCGATTTGCCTTTTGAATGGCCATGCTTTCGAGTAAAAGCCCGCGGGTATTGACTATCAGGGGCGTAGAACTACTGTGGAAAAATTAAAATCTTCCAAATTGTTTTGGAAAGTGGGAAAAAGTGTTATTTTGTGTGAATTAGTAGCAAATTGATTCAAGTATTTATAAATGAACGGCTTTCTGGGAGAATACGAGGTGACGCTCGATGCAAAAGGGCGGTTCCTCCTGCCGGCTTCGCTCAAAAGGCAGACGGGGGAGGAAGGTGTCCAGTTCGTGATCAACCGCGGATTTGAGCAATGCCTGGGGTTATACCCGATGAAAAGCTGGGAGCCGATTTTTGAGGAAGTGAGCAAACTGAATGATTTTGATCCGAAGGTACGGGCGTTCCGCCGATATTTTTTGAACGGCGCGACGATGATGGAACTCGATTCGGCAGGCCGCCTGCTGGTTCCCCCCAACCTGAAGGAATATGCGGGGCTGGAAAAAGAGGTGGTGCTAGTAACAGCGGTTAACAAGATAGAAATCTGGGATAAAAGTAAGTACCAACAGTTCTTTGACACCTTTTCACCAGATGATTTCAGCGGCCTGGCCAATGAAGTCATGAATGGGAAACCCGATAAATAATTTGTATGGCAGCTCCCGATCCGGACTATCATACACCCGTATTGCTTAAGGAAGCGTTGGACGGTTTGGACATCAGGGAAGACGGGATCTATGTCGATTGCACCTTCGGCGGAGGGGGCCATTCGGCACAGATCCTGTCGCACCTGAATTTTAAAGGAAGGCTGTTTGGATTTGACCAGGATGCCGATGCGCGGAACAATGCGCTCGCAGACGACCGGTTCACATTCATTCCGCAGAACTTCCGCCACCTGCAACGGTTTCTCCGTTTACACGAAGTGACCGCCGTGGATGGGATCCTTGCCGACCTCGGCGTCAGCAGCCATCAATTCAACGAAGCCAGCCGCGGATTTTCCACCCGGTTCGAGGGAGATCTCGATATGCGGATGGACCACCGGCAAACACTCACGGCAGCCGGTATATTGAATAGCTATCCGGAAAAACAGCTCCATAAATTATTTGAACAATTCGGGGAAGTGACCAATGCGAAAACGCTGGCGAAAGCCATTGTCGAAATCAGGGTCACGACCGCATTCAGGACTGTCAGCGGATTCAAACAGTCGATCGCACATCTGGTTAAAGGTAATCCCAACAGGTACTTCGCACAGGTTTTTCAGGCATTGCGCATGACAGTGAATGATGAAACGGCTGCCCTCAAAGAAATGCTCGTGCAGGCGCAGACACTGCTCCGGGACGGTGGCAGGATCGCCGTCATCACCTTTCATTCGCTCGAGGACAGGATCGTCAAGCAATTTTTCAGGAACGGGACATTTGAAGAAATCATCCATCAGGATCCCTTTGGCAATGCCACGACCGACAACCAGCTGCGCATCATTACCAAGAAACCCATCTCTCCCTCACCGTTGGAAATAAAACAAAATCCGCGTGCTCGCAGCGCAAAACTGCGCGTCGCCGAAAAAAGATATCTCATGTGAAGATCCGTTACCCTTTATTTTTTCTTTAACGCACCGTACAGACAGCAAGCCATGATCAAAAAGAACAAACAAAAATTAAACATGGGCCGGTTGATCCGCTATCAGTGGATCGTGAAAAACCTGCCCTTTTTTTTGTTTCTGGCGCTGCTCGCGGTGATCTACATATATAACGGGCACTACGCTGACAAAGTCGAAAGGGATATCGGCAGAACCGGCCGCGAACTGCAGGAACTTCAGTATGAATACAAAAGCCTGAAGAGTGAAGTGATGTTCCGCAGCAAGCAAAGCGAACTGGCAAAGGCCGTCGCCCCGTTCGGATTAAAAGAGCTTTCCAACCCCCCGGTTGTGCTGACAAACAGCCGCCCGGACCAGGGTAGATAATCATAAAAAAAACGCAGCATCCCGTTGGAACCCAGACGCGACATATTATGGAGAACTTACCTGTGCTTCCTCGGTATCGTTCTCCTCTGCGCCGCCGTACTGGGTCGTACTTTTTATATTCAGCAGGTGCAGGGCAAATACTGGCGCGCCATGAGCGACAGCCTTCACCAGAAGATCGTTGACCTCAGCGCCGACCGCGGCACCATCTACAGCGAAGATAGCAACATGCTCAGCACCTCCGTGCCATACTTTAATATCTACATCGACTTCGATGCGGACGGGCTCCGCGAAAAAAACGGAAAACGGTTTAAAGAAAATATCGACTCCCTCTCCGGCTGCCTGGCGGCGCTTTTTCAGGACCACAGCGCCGCTGAATACAAAAAAATATTATGGACGGGCTTCAAAAAAGACGACCGCTATTACGCACTGCAGAAAAACCTCAGCTTCGAACAGTATAAAACCCTCCGGGGCTTTCCACTCGTGCGCCTCGGCCGCAACAAAAGTGGTTTCATCACGGAAACCATCAGCAAAAGACTCAATCCATTTGGCTTGCTCGCTAACCGCACCATCGGCCTGTCGCGCGATAACGCGCAAAACGTAGGGCTCGAAAGAACCTACGATACCTTATTAAAAGGAGAAAACGGTCGCCGGCTGGTCCGCTATATCGCAGCCGGCACCTATATCCCGGTGGAAGGATATGAAATCGATCCGGAAAACGGAAAAGATGTGATCACCACGCTGGACGTCAATATCCAGGATATCGCCGAGACCGCCCTGTTGCGGGAACTCGAAACAAACGAAGCCGAACACGGTACCTGTATCGTGATGGAAACGGCTACCGGAAAAGTGCGGGCGATGGCAAACCTCGGCAGGCAGCCGGATGGTACTTATTGGGAAGACCTCAACTATGCCATTCGCGCTTCGGAACCGGGTTCCACTTTTAAACTGGCTACCCTGCTTTCTCTGCTCGAAGACCACGCCGTTACCCTTACCGACCGCGTAAACCTGGAAGGCGGGAAATGGAATATCGGCCGCCGCACCGTGCGCGATGCCGAACACCACGAACAAAATGATGTGACCGTACAGCAGGCATTTGAAGCCAGCTCCAATGTGGGGATGGCAAAACTTACTGTCGGCGCCTACGCTAAAGATCCGCAGTTATTTGTCAATCACCTGCGTAAACTGCACCTCAATGAAATTACCGGCATCGACCTGGCCGGTGAAACGACGCCGATTATTAAGAGTCCGCAATCACGGTCCTGGAGCGCTTCCACGCTGCCCTGGATGGCATTCGGCTATGAAGTGCTGATCAGTCCGCTCCAAACGCTCACCCTTTATAATGCCATTGCAAATAACGGGCAGATGATGAAGCCCTACCTGGTAAACAGTATCCAGTATGCCGGCCTGGTGGAAAAACAAAACAAACCGCTGGTCACCATCGACCGCGTCTGCAGCGAAACGACCCTGCGCCAGTTGCAAAACTGCCTGCGCGGCGTTTGCATCACGGGCACAGCCAAATCCGTCTTCAAGCATTGCTATTATCCCGTAGCGGGCAAGACCGGTACCGCCCTCGTCGCCAATGGCAACCGGGGTTACCGCGACCGGATCTATCAGTCTAGCTTTGCCGGCTATTTTCCCGCCGATCATCCAAAATATTCCTGCATTGTCGTCATCAAAAACAAACCCTTCGCCAAAAAATTCCTGGGTGCCGAAGTGGCGGGGCCTGTTTTCAGGGAAGTGGGAGATAAATTAATGAGCGCATACAAAGCGCCGTCCGAAGACAGCGTGCAGGTGGCCATCAACAACAGTTTTACCAAAGACAGCGGACAATATTATTACGCCGGTTATGCGCCGGACATGAAAAATATTTTACACACCCTTGACATGCGCTACACCGACTCCGCTGCCGACAGGGGCTGGGCGCGCATGTATGCAAATAATTACCAGGCAGTGCTGAGCAGTAAACCGGTGACGGCAAAAATAATCCCGGATGTGAAAGGCATGGGACTGAAAGATGCGCTTTATCTCCTGGAACAGAAAGACATTAAAGTGGCTGTCAGGGGCACCGGAAAAGTGAAACAGCAAAGCCTGGCGGCGGGAACACCCATCACGAAAAATCAAATCCTAACCCTCGATCTCAATCAATGAACCTGCAGGATATATTATATAAGGTAGCCATCCGCTCTGTCCATGGAAAACTGGATACGGAGGTCACCAGCCTGCAGCAGGATTCACGGAAGGTGAGCGCCGGCGGCGTGTTCATTGCGGTGAAAGGAACGCATACGGATGGCCACGACTATATCGCGGCCGTTGCTGAAAAAAATCCTGCAGTGATCATCTGTCAGGTGATGCCCCCACAACTGGTGGATGGGATCACTTATATCGAAGTGGAGAACAGCGCGGAAGCGACCGGTCAGCTGGCGCATAATTTTTACGGACAACCATCGGAGAAACTGAAACTGGTCGGCGTAACGGGAACGAATGGCAAAACCACCATCGCGACACTCCTGTTCAAACTGTTCAGTTCCCTCGGCAATACCTGCGGACTGCTCAGCACGGTGGATAATCATATCGGGGACCGCGTCGTGGCCGCCACCCACACCACGCCGGATGCCATCAGCCTCAACGCCCTTTTGAAGGAAATGGTGGATGCCGGCTGCAGCCATGCATTTATGGAAACAAGCTCGCATGCGATCCACCAGCACCGGATCAGCGGACTGCTGTTTGCCGGTGGCATATTCAGCAATATCACCCACGACCACCTCGACTACCACAAAACGTTTGACGAATATATCCGCGTAAAAAAATCCTTTTTCGATGACCTCCCCGCCAGCGCTTTTGCCATTTCAAATGCAGACGACAAACGGGGAGCCGTCATGCTGCAGAATACGGTGGCGGCAAAATATTTCTATAGTCTCAATACGACGGCGGCCTTCAAGGGCCGGATCCTGGAGAATAACCTGACCGGACTGGTGATGCTGGTCAATGACCAGGAAGTGCATTTCCGGCTGATCGGCGAATTCAACGCCTACAACCTCCTGGCAGTGTACGGCGCGGCGATCTGTCTCGGTGAAGAAAAAGAAGAAGTGCTGCGAAACCTCAGTGTGCTCACGGGTGCCGAAGGAAGGTTCGATTACCTGATTTCACCCAACGACCGGATCATCGGCATCGTCGATTACGCCCATACACCGGACGCGCTGGAAAACGTACTCAGCACCCTGCGCAAATTGCGCAAGAACGACGAGCGCATCATCACCGTGGTGGGTTGCGGCGGCGATCGCGACAAAACAAAAAGACCGGTGATGGGAGAAGTGGCCTGCAAACTGAGTGATCAGGTGGTGTTTACTTCGGACAATCCGCGCAGCGAAGATCCTGCGGAGATCCTGCGCGAGATGGAAGCAGGATTGAACAGCGCCGCCCGGAGGAAATACATCACCGTGGCCGACCGGCGCGAGGCGATCAAGACGGCCATCAGTCTGGCCAAACCGGCAGACATCCTGCTGGTGGCGGGCAAGGGACATGAAAAATACCAGGAGATCCGGGGTGTCAAGCATCCGTTCGACGATAAGGAAGTACTGAGAGAAGTTTTTGATATGATGGAGAAATAATCACTATGCTGTATTCACTTTTTGAATGGCTAAGGCAATCAGGCATGAAAGTACCGGGCGGGGCGCTGTTCCAGTTCATTACTTTTCGTGTATTGCTGGCTGTTATTCTGTCCCTGGTGATTACCATGCTGTTTGGTCGTAAGCTGATCAACTACCTCCGCCACATGCAGGTCGGCGAAAGTGTGCGGGAACTGGGGCTCGAAGGTGAACAGCAGAAGAAAGGCACGCCGACCATGGGCGGGATCATCATCATCCTGGCGATCCTCATTCCGACGCTGCTGCTGGCCAACCTCAACAAAGCCTATATCCGGCTGATGATTTTCAGTACGATCTGGCTGGGCATGATCGGATTTGTGGACGACTACCTGAAACTGCGCGCCAAAAAAATGGCCACCAAACAGGGGATCAATTATAAAAAGGGCGATAAGGACGGCCTGGCGGGCTGGTTTAAAGTGCTTGGCCAGGTGGTGCTGGGATTTGTAGTGGCGGCCACCCTTTACTTCAACAGCAATACGAAAGTATGGCGGGAGTTTGTAGGAGATGCCAAACCGGCCGATACCACAGGCATCAAAAGAGTGATCCTGGACGGAAAGGAAAAACTGTTTGTAGAAGCCAGGGAGCCGATTGCGACCATTCCCTTTGTCAAGAACCACGAATTCAACTACGCAAAATTACTGCCGACGGCTTTACGCGGGGCCACCTGGATACTGTATATGCTGATCGTGATTTTTATTATCACGGCTGTATCGAATGGTGCCAATATCACCGACGGGATCGACGGGCTGGCCACCGGTACGAGTGCGATCATCGGAGCCTGTCTCGGTGTATTCGCTTATGCCAGCGGAAATATCCGCTTTGCCGAATACCTGAACATCATGTACATCCCCAATCTGGGGGAATTGTCGATTTATATCGGCGCGCTGATCGGCGCCTGTCTGGGTTTCCTGTGGTATAACTCTTATCCGGCAACGGTATTCATGGGCGATACGGGCAGTCTGATGCTGGGGGGCGTGATCGCAGCCCTGGCAGTGATCGTGCGCAAGGAACTGCTGATACCGATTTTTTGCGGGGTGTTCCTGGTGGAGAACCTGAGCGTGGTATTGCAGGTGTCTTATTTTAAATATACGCGGAAGAAAACGGGAACGGGCAAACGGATCTTTCTGATGAGTCCGCTGCACCACCATTATCAGAAGCTGGGATATAATGAGAGTAAGATCGTGACGCGGTTCTGGATCGTGACGGTGCTGTGTGTGGTGTTTGCGGTGGTAACATTGAAAATACGGTAGCAATACTGATAACGGACGGATGGAAAACCAACGTGAAGGGTTTATCCAATACTTATGAAAAATCCCCCTAATCCGAGCCTGCGGTAACGCAGTACCGGTTGATTGACGAATTTTTAAACGATGGCGACACGGATGACCATACTGGGCGGAGGCGAAAGCGGTGTAGGAGCGGCGATACTGGCCGTGGCCAAAGGCTACGACGTATTCGTTTCCGACGCAGGCACCATTCAGCCAAAGTACCGGGCGGAGCTTGCGGCCCACGGCATCTTGTTTGAAGAAGGCGGTCACAGCGAAGAGAAGATCCTGCAGTCGGCGGAGATCATGAAGAGCCCGGGCATTCCGGAAAAAAATGAGCTGGTAAAAAAAATCCGCGCGCGGGGCATCCCGGTGATCAGTGAAATAGAACTCGCCTACCGGTATAAAGGCAACAGCCGCATCATCGGCATCACCGGCAGCAACGGGAAAACAACCACTACCGCACTCACCTACCATATCTGCCGGCATGCCGGTGTGGATTGCGCACTGGTGGGAAATATCGGATACTCCTTTGCGCGGCAGGTGGCGGAAGACAGCCGCGCCTGGTATGTGGCGGAGATCAGCAGTTTCCAACTCGACGACATCCGTTTTTTCCGCCCGGATGTAGCGATCCTGACCAATATCACGGAAGACCACCTGGACAGATACGAATACAAATTTGAAAACTATATCAACAGCAAGTTCAAAATCGTGATGAACCAGACAGCAGATGATTTTTTTATTTATAACGCCGATGATCCGGTGACGCAGCAATATTTACCCAGGTACAATATTCTTTCTAACCCATTACCAATCACTATGCAACAGGAACCGAATCAGGGAGCATTTATCAAGAACGGACAGGCAGTTATCCAGGCGAACTCGGAGACGGTCCGGATGAGCATCTACGATTTTGCCCTCAAGGGGATCCACAACCAGTACAACACGCTGGCTGCCGGCATTGCGGCGGTCACGATCGGCATCCGGAAAGACAAGATCCGCGAGGCGGTGGAAAGTTTCGAAGCGCTGGAGCACCGGATGGAATATGTATCGACCGTGCGCGGCGTCGAATTCATCAACGACAGCAAGGCCACCAATGTCAACTCCACCTGGTTTGCGCTGGAAAGCATGACCAAGCCCGTGGTGCTGATCCTCGGTGGCGTGGATAAGGGAAATGACTATTCGCTGATGCGCGAACTCGTGCGTGAAAAAGTAAAAGCGATCGTTTGCCTGGGCACCGACAACCGCAAGATCCACGAAGCCTTCAAAGACGATGTGGGTCTGATGGTGAATACCGGCAGCGCTGCGGAAGCCGTGAAAAGCGCTTTCCACCTGGCAGATCCGGGGGATGTGGTGCTGCTGAGTCCGGCCAGTGCGAGTTTCGACCTGTTCAAGAATTATGAGGACAGGGGTAAACAGTTCAAGGAAGCGGTGAGGGACCTGTAAAATTCAAAAAAATAAAACACATCGGTTGTCGTCAAATATCTCCATAGAAAAAAGAGCCTTTCGTCACCTGGAATCCCGTACGCGGGGGGACAAGGTGATCTGGGCGGTGGTGGTGCTGCTCGCGGTGGTTTCGCTGCTGGCCGTGTACAGTTCTACGGGATTGCTCGCCTACAAAATGTATAAAGGCAATACGGAGATCTATCTGTTCAAGCAGTTTGCTTTTATCATTGTCGGGGTGCTGATCATTTATTTTGCGCACATGGTAAACTATATCGTGTACGCGAAGGTGGCGCGCATCCTCTTTCTGATTTCGATCCCTTTATTGGTATATACCTTGTTTTTTGGCGTGAAGCTGAATGAAGGCAGCCGGTGGATCCGGATGCCGATCATCAACCTTACGTTTCAGACTTCAGACCTTGCCAAACTTGCGCTGATCATGTATGTAAGCCGGTTGCTCAGTAGGAAACAGGATGTTATTAAAGATTTCAAAGAAGGTTTTTTACCGGTAATCACTCCGGTAGCGATTGTTTGCTTATTGATTGCCCCTGCGAATCTGTCAACCGCCTTACTGATCGGCGCAACCACCCTGATGCTTATGTTTATCGGCAGGGTGAGCGGAAAACATTTATTACTCACGCTCGCGATCGCGATGATTCCGGTTGCGATCCTGGTGATGGCAGCGGTCATCCGTCATCGGTCGGAAGAGCCGGTAACCGCCAGAACGAAACCCATTACCCGTTCGCGCCTGTTTGTACGGGTCGATACCTGGGTGAACCGGGTGGAGAATTTCATGTACGGCAGTAAGGAAACCACCGGTGACGACCACTACCAGGTAAACCAGGCGAAAATTGCCGTGGCCAATGGCGGCTGGATCGGATTGGGACCGGGCAACAGCCGGCAAAGGAATTTTTTACCGCATCCTTATTCGGATTTTATCTATGCGATCATTATTGAAGAATATGGACTGGTGGGTGGGGCGATCATCATGTTCATCTACCTGGTCTTTTTATTCCGGAGCATACGCATCTTTCAGAAATGCCCATTTGCCTTCGGCGCGTTCCTGGCCCTCGGGCTCAGTTTTGCGTTGATGATACAGGCCATTGCGAACATGGCAGTGAACGTCAACCTGTTTCCGGTAACAGGCGTTACGTTGCCGTTGATCAGCATGGGGGGAAGTTCATTTTTATTTACCTGTCTGGCCATCGGGATCATCTTGAGCGTGGCGCGGAATGCGGAAAGGCTGAAGGCATTGGAAGAAGAGGCCGCCGTGGAAACGGAGGCAGTGGACATTTAAATTAATAGGTATTGAATCATCGGATCATTATAGCGGGGGGTGGAACGGGAGGACATATTTTTCCGGCGGTGGCCATTGCCAATGCGTTGAAAAAACAGGAACCGGGCATTGATATCCTGTTTGTGGGCGCGAAAGGAAAAATGGAAATGGAAAAAGTGCCGGAAGCCGGCTATCCGATCCGCGGGATTGATATCGCGGGTTTCAACAGAAGTTCTTTGATAAAAAATATTGGACTGCCGGCGAAGCTGGTGAAAAGTTTTTTCCAGGTGCGCAAGATCATCCGGGCCTTCAAACCGGACGCCGCAATCGGTGTAGGAGGGTATTCCACTTATCCGGTATTGCGGTATGCGCAGGCCATCGGGATACCGACTTTTATCCATGAGTCGAATTCCTTTCCGGGTAAATCAAATATCCTGCTGGGCAAAAAGGCGACGCGCGTTTTTGCCGCCAGCGATGGCATGGAAAAGTTTTTTCCGGCGGATAAAGTGCGGTGGACGGGAAATCCCCTGCGGACGGCCATCGTCACCCATCAGCTGAGCCGGGCGCAGGGCATTGAATTTTTTGGACTGGATGAGCAGCGCACCACGGTGTTTGTAACAGGTGGAAGTCTCGGTGCCAAAAGCATCAATGAAGCCATCGACGCCGGCATTCTACAACTGGAGAAACAGCAGATCCAGTTGATCTGGCAAACCGGAAAGACCTATACGGCAAAAGCGGCCGAGCGGGCTGCCGAAAGCAAATGGATCTGGTCGAATGAATTTATCAGCAAGATGGAATATGCGTATGCAGCGGCAGACATCGTGGTATCCCGGTCGGGCAGCACGCTGTATGAACTCTGTGCGGTGAAAAAACCGGTGATCTTCATTCCGTATCCGCACGCTTCGGAAGATCATCAAACGGTGAATGCGATGAACCTGGTGGAGAAAGATGCGGCAATCATGATACCTGACAGGGAAGCGAAAGAGAAACTCATACCGGCCATCATCGCCCTGGCCGGGGATGCGCAGAGAAGAACGGCATTATCAAACAATATCGGCAGGCTGGCAAAAACAGATGCCGACCAGCAGATCGCAAAAGAAATATTAGCAATCATTCATGGCTGACCTGAACAATATAAAACGGATCTATTTTATCGGCATTGGCGGCATCGGCATGAGCGCCCTGGCCAGGTATTTCCGGTTCCGCGAACGGATGGTCAGCGGTTACGACAAGACGCCGACGGCGCTCACGCGCACGCTGGTGGCCGAAGGCATCCCGGTGCAGTTTGAAGATGATCTGTCGCAGATCCCCAAAGATGCCGACCTGGTCGTATACACACCGGCGGTGCCGAACGACCATAAAGGATTGAATTATTATCGTGACCACGGATATGAAGTGATGAAACGCAGTGAGGTGCTCGGGTTGATTACAGAAAGTTCTTTGAATGTATGCGTGGCGGGCACGCATGGAAAAACGACCATCAGCACGATGATCGCGCATATCCTCCGCGATACGGGCTATGGCTGCAATGCCTTCCTGGGCGGTATCTCGGTAAACTACGAAACCAATTTCTGGAGCAGTCCGAGAAATGTTTGTGTGGTCGAAGCCGACGAATACGACCGGAGTTTCCTGAAACTCAATCCGGATATGGCCGTGATCAGTTCTATGGATGCAGACCACCTGGACATCTATGGTACCCATGAAGCGGTGATCGAAGCATTCAATGCGTTTGCCCAAAAGATAAAAAAAGAAGGCAGGCTGATCAGCCGGTACGGGTTGCCGCTGAAACCGGTTGGACCCGAACGAACCGCGCTGACCTACGACCTGATGGAAGAGAAAGCCGGAATCCATGCAACGAATATCAGGATTGCGCAGGGTGGCTACTGGTTCGACGTGAAAGGTGCGGATCCCGAGCTGACATCGGTTAACCTAAACATCGGGGGCCGGCACAACATTGAAAATGCGCTGGCCGCGATCGGGATCGCCCGGGCCTTTGGTCTGGCAGATGAAAAAATTAAAATGGCCGTCGCCAGTTTCCGGGGTGTGAAACGCCGGTTTGAATACAGGGTGTTTCCGGACGCTGCGCTGCCGCAACGCCCGGTGTATATTGATGACTATGCCCATCATCCGCGCGAGTTGCAGGCCCTGATCAGCAGTGCGAAAGAATTGTTCCCCGAGCGGAAATGCACGGTGATTTTTCAACCGCACCTCTTCAGCCGGACGCGCGATTTTGCCAGCGGATTTTCTGCGGCACTCGATCTGGCCGATACCGTGATTCTGCTGCCGATTTATCCGGCCCGCGAGTTGCCGATAGAAGGCGTGACGAGCGAGCTCATCCTGGAAGGAATGAAAGGCAAAGAATTGTTCGTGATGGACAAGGCCGCCGTGATGAACTGGCTGAAGGAAAAGAAATATGGAGACAGGCAGGCGGCGCTGATCA
>CAZZYD010000070.1:0-14468 GCA_964658175.1 uncultured Puia sp.
GGTGATCACGCCGCAGGGTGAACGTATCATGACACCGGAACAACTGGGAAAACGGATGGTGAGTCCTTCCGACATTCACGGGGGCGAAACCGTGGAAGCCGCTGCCGCGCTGTTTTTGAAGATCATCCGGGGCGAAGGCAGCTGGGCGCAGCATGCGGTGGTGTTTGCCAACGCGGCGATGGCCCTGTATTCCACTGGAAAGTATGCAGACTATGATACCGCTTACCGGGCGGCCGTCGATAGTCTTGAAAGCGGCAAAGCACTGCAGGTCTTACATAAACTGATCGAATTACAATAGGCAGCTATGAATATTCTGGACAGGATCATTGCTTCAAAAGAAACGGAAGTCGCGGCAAATAAAAAAGCCGTGTCCGTTTCATCGCTGGAAAAATCGCCGTTTTTCAACCGCCCGGTCATTTCCTTTTCGGCGGCAGTGATGAATCCCGGCCTCCGGGGCATTGTGGCGGAATACAAAAGGAAATCGCCGTCCAAAGGATCCATCAATGAAGAAGCGCGGGTGGAAGATGTAACGGCCGCCTATGCTTCCGGTGGTGCATCGGCGATTTCCGTCCTGACCGACGGGCCGTTTTTCGGAGGTTCGCTCGAAGACCTGCGCAGGGTCCGTGCCCTCGGCTTACCGCTGCTCCGGAAGGATTTCATGATCGATGAATACCAGTTGCTGGAAGCAAGGGCAGGCGGAGCGGATGTGATCCTGCTGATCGCCGCCTGCCTGACGCCCGCCAGCGTACAGCGTCTGGCGCGACAGGCAAAATCGCTCGGACTGGAGGTGCTGCTCGAGCTCCATAATCAGGAAGAATTGCAGCATCTTTGTGACGAAGTGGATGTGGTGGGCATCAACAACCGTGACCTGAAAACCTTTACCGTAGACATCAACCGGTCGATCGAACTGAGTGCCGCCCTGCCCGCCCGCCTGCCGCGGATCGCGGAAAGCGGGATTCGGGATGTGGACACGTTATTGACCATGCGGGCCGCCGGCTTCAACGGATTTTTGATCGGAGAGCAATTCATGAAAGAAAAAGATCCCGGCGCGGCTTTTTCCGGATTTATCAGTCAGCTCGCAAAAAAAGGAATATGAGAGTAAAAGTCTGTGGTATGACGCAGTTGGACCAGGTGCGGAAGCTCGACGAAATGGGGGTCGATTTTGCCGGATTTATTTTCTATCCGAAATCTCCGCGCTATGTCGGCAAACAGATCCGGGGCGAGCAAATGAAAAAAGCAAAACTGCGCATCGGGAAAGTGGGTGTGTTTGTAAATCCGGTGTATGAAGATGCCATGCGTACAGTGGATGAATACGGCCTGGATATGATCCAGCTGCATGGCGATGAAAATCCGAGGCTGTGCGAACAACTGGCCAATTATGTTACCGTAATCAAGGTGTTCCGCGTGGGAGAGAATGATCCGCTGGACTGGCTCATGCGTCCGTACATGGAAAGTACCGACATGTTTTTATTCGATACCCTTGGCGTCGGTTACGGCGGCACGGGCAAGAAATTTAACTGGGAATTGCTCAAGGGAACCGCGCTGGATAAATTATATTTTCTCAGTGGCGGGATCGAGCCGGAAGACGTGGATAAACTGAACGCGTTTTCCCTGGAGCCCGTCGCGAAAAAAATGTTCTCGATCGATATCAACAGCAAATTTGAATTGAGCGCCGGGATCAAGGACCTCGCTAAAATTCAGACATTTCTTCAATCGCTGAATCAAAAAGAAAATCCCTCATGAATCCCTCGATATTATACCGTGAACCAACCGAAGAAGGATACTATGGAATGTTCGGCGGCGCCTATATCCCAGAAATGCTCCACCGCAATGTGGAAGAACTTCGCAGCCGCTACCGTGAGATCATCGAAGAACCGGCTTTCAAAAAGGAATTCGACTCCCTGCTGACGGATTATGTCGGCCGGCCCACGCCGCTCTATTTTGCTGCACGGCTGAGTGAAAAGTATGGCACGAACATCTATCTCAAAAGGGAAGATCTCTGTCACACCGGCGCACATAAAATCAATAACACGATCGGCCAGATGCTCCTGGCACAGCGCCTGGGTAAAAAACGGATCATTGCAGAAACGGGCGCGGGCCAGCATGGTGTCGCCACCGCTACCGTGTGCGCGCTCAAAGGCGTCGAATGCATTGTTTACATGGGGGAAAAAGACATCCGCCGGCAGGCGCCCAATGTCGCACGTATGAAAATGCTTGGCGCCACGGTGATACCTGCCACCAGCGGCAGTAAAACATTGAAGGATGCCACCAACGAAGCGATCCGCGACTGGATCAACCATCCAGAGGATACCTATTATATCATCGGAAGCGTGGTTGGTCCGCATCCATACCCCGATATGGTGGCGCGCTTTCAAAGTGTCATCAGCCTGGAAACAAAAAAACAGTTGCTGGAAAAAACCGGCAGCGCATCGCCCACGCATGTGATTGCCTGTGTCGGCGGCGGAAGCAATGCGGCCGGCGCTTTCTATCATTTTCTCGAAGAGCCGTCCGTACAGCTGATCGCCGTGGAAGCCGCCGGCGAAGGCGTCGACAGTGGCCACAGCGCCGCCACGACCCGGCTGGGCAGACAGGGCATCCTCCATGGCAGCAACAGCCTCGTGATGCAGACCGCCGACGGACAGGTAGTGGAGCCGCACAGTATTTCCGCAGGACTCGACTATCCCGGCATCGGTCCCCTGCATGCACACCTGTTCGAACGCAAACGCGCCCTCTTTTTAAGCGCCACCGACCAGGAAGCGCTGGATGCGGCTTTTCAGCTCACCAAGCTGGAAGGGATCATCCCGGCACTCGAGAGCGCCCATGCCCTGGCCGCGCTTGATCAGCTGTCGCTGGGCGCCGAAGACCGCGTCGTGATCTGCCTGAGTGGCCGTGGTGACAAAGACCTGGACACCTATATGAAAGAACTGGAAAAAAAATCCTGAACCCACGATGAGTCGAATATCAGCCCTTTTCGAAAGAAAAAAACACCGGATTCTGAATGTGTATGTCACGGCGGGCTATCCGGCCGCAGACAGCACCGTCCCTGTCATGCAGTCGCTGCAGACCCATGGGGCAGATATGATCGAACTCGGCATGCCCTACAGCGACCCGCTGGCCGATGGCCCGGTGATACAGGCCAGCAGCGCGCGGTCACTGGAAAACGGCATGACCATCGCGCGCCTCTTTGAACAGCTGGCGTCCTTTCGGGAGCGCATAAACGTGCCCGTTATATTGATGGGATACATGAACCCGGTGATCCAGTACGGATTCGAAGCCTTTTGCCGCCAGGCAAAATCGGTCGGCGTCGATGGATTGATCCTGCCGGACCTGCCGATGTATGAATTTGAGAAGATCTATGGCAGCATCATCGGGAAATACGGACTGGATTTCATTTTCCTGGTCACGCCCGAGACCAGCGAAGCGCGCATCCGAAAACTCGATGCGCTCAGCACTGGTTTTATTTATGCCGTGTCTTCATCGGCCACTACGGGGCACACGGGCAACCAGGCTGACCAGCGAGCCTATTTCGGAAGGCTCAAAAAAATGGAACTTAAAAATCCGGTGTTGATCGGTTTTGGTATTAAAGACAGGGAAACGTTTGATGCCGCCAGCGAATACGCCAGCGGCGCCATCATCGGCACCGCCTATATCCGCGCCCTCGAAACAGCGACCGATACGGATGCGGCCACCAAATCTTTTTTAAGCGCGATCGTATGAAACTCGTCATCATAAAATACAATGCCGGCAATATTCGCTCGGTGCTCTATGCCCTCGAGCGCATCGGTGTGTCGGCTGTTGTGAGTGACGACCACGCGACCATCCGCGAGGCGGATAAAGTGTTGTTTCCGGGGGTGGGAGAAGCCAGCAGCGCGATGAAATACCTCCGTGACCACCAGATGGACACGCTGATTAAAGATCTTACCCAACCTGTATTGGGTATCTGCCTGGGCATGCAGCTGATGTGCCGCTACTCGGAAGAAAACGATACGGATTGTCTCGGCATATTCGGCGAAACAGTCCAAAAATTCAGACCGCCGGCGGATCCGGCTGCGCAATGGAAAGTACCCCAGATCGGCTGGAATAATATCTATGGGCTGCAGACCAGCCTGTTCAAGGGCATTCCTGAATATTCGTTCACGTACGCCGTGCATGGGTACTATGCCGGTCTCGGTGATCACACGATCGCCCGGACGGATTATATACAGCCTTACAGTGCGGGCTTACACCGGGATAATTTTTATGGCGTGCAGTTTCATCCGGAAAAAAGCGCCGCTGCCGGGGAGCAGCTGTTGAAAAATTTTATTGACCTGTAGACTATCCGACGCATGAATATAGAAATCATACCCGCCATCGATATCATTGAAGGAAAATGCGTGCGGCTGACGCAGGGGGATTATAACGAGAAGAAAATTTACAATGAACATCCCCTGGAAGTGGCCCGGCAGTTTGAAGACGCGGGTTTGATAAGACTGCACCTGGTGGACCTCGACGGCGCAAAGATGGGCACGGTGCGCAACTGGCAGGTGCTCGAAAACATCGCCGGACGAACATCGCTTGAGATCGATTTCGGCGGTGGCATTGCGCAAACCAAGGACGTACAGATTGTTTTTGATTCCGGGGCTGCCTTCGCCACGGTCAGCAGCATTGCGGTGAAGGATGAACCCCTGTTCTCAGACTGGCTCAGCCTGTTTGGTGCCGGCCGTTTTATACTCGGCGCGGACGCGCGCGATGAAAAGATCTCGATCAGCGGCTGGCTGGAAGATACGAACATCGATCTCTACGATTTTGTTGAAAGGATGATGGCCAAAAACATCGAACAGATTTTTTGTACGGATATCAGCCTCGACGGCGCGCTAAAAGGTCCGTCGCTCGGGCTGTATAAAAAAATTATGGAACGCTTTCCGGAATTGTATTTTATCGCCAGCGGTGGTGTGCGTTCGCTCGACGATGTGTGGGCGCTGGAAGCAGCCGGTTGTAAGGGCGTGATCATCGGCAAAGCCATTTACGAGGGACTGATCAGGCTGGAGGACCTTGCGAGATGCTGACCAAACGAATCATTCCGTGTCTCGATATCAAGGACGGCAGAACCGTGAAAGGAACCAATTTTGTGGACCTGCGCGATGCCGGCGATCCGGTGGAGCTGGGTGCGCGGTATGCGCGGGAGGGCGCCGACGAACTGGTGTTTCTCGACATCACCGCTACAAACGAAAAGCGAAAAACACTCGGAGCGCTGGCTAACCGCATCGCTCACCACATCAATATTCCATTTACCGTCGGCGGCGGGATCTCTTCGGTGGAAGACGTGCGCATTTTGCTTGAGAACGGCGCAGACAAGATTTCCGTAAATACGGCGGCCTTTAAAAATCCATCCCTGATTGAATGGCTCGCCAAAGAATTCGGCAGCCAGTGCGTGGTGCTCGCGATCGATGCGAAGCTGGCCCCCGACGGCGAAACCTATGTATACCTCAATGGCGGAAGGGTGGCGACGGAGGTTAAATGTACCGACTGGGCGCGGCAGGCGGTGGATCTCGGGGCGGGAGAAATCCTGCTCACTTCGATGGACCACGACGGCACGAAACAGGGATTTGCGCTGGCACTCACGCGCCGATTGTCGGAAAGCCTTCCGGTTCCGGTGATCGCCTCCGGCGGCGGCGGTACCCTGTCGCATTTTCTGGATGTGTTCGAACAGGGAAAGGCAGATGCCGCGCTGGCTGCCAGTGTATTTCACTTCAACGAAATACCGATTCCCGAATTAAAAGGATATTTGCGTGAGCACCAGATTGCCGTGCGCATATGATATTTTATTTATGACAATGGAAAACATCTTACCGATCGATTTTGCAAAATATGCAGACGGACTTGCGCCCGCCATCATCCAGGATGCACACACCGGCAAAGTGCTGATGCTGGGATTTATGAACCGGGAAGCGCTGGAAAAAACCACCCTCGAGCGGAAAGTCACGTTTTACAGCCGCTCAAAGAAAAGGCTTTGGACAAAAGGCGAAGAAAGCGGAAATTTCCTGCTGGTGGAACAACTGGCGGCGGACTGCGATGCCGATACCCTGCTGATCAAGGCGACACCCCTGGGACCCGTTTGTCACACCGGCGCCGATACCTGCTGGAATGAGATCAACCGGAACGAAGGGTTTTTGCAGACCCTGGAACGGGTGATTGCCGAGCGGAAAAATGGCCAGGATCCGGCAAGCTATGTGCACAGCCTGTTTGCCCGGGGCATCAATAAAATCGCACAGAAAGTGGGAGAGGAAGCCGTTGAGCTGGTGATCGAAGCCAAAGACGACAATACGGATCTTTTCCTTGGTGAAGCAGCTGACCTGTTGTTCCATTACCTGATTCTTTTACAGGCAAAAGGACATAATTTGCAGGCGGTACTGGACGTTCTAGCCGACCGGCACGCGAAAAAAAAATAATCATCCGATGAAAAAATTGTTTTTGTGTTTGTTTGGATTGCCTTTGTTGCTGCAGGCGCAGCCGCCGCGCTATGGAAACGGCGCCGGTGTTCCCGATGCGCTGAAAATCAGCGGATCCGTTCAGGGTCTGACAGATCAGAGCCATGTATTTCTGACCGATGCGAATAAACCAACCGATACCCTGTCTCGCGCCAAAGTAAAGAATGGCGTTTTCACGCTGACGGCACATGTGGCCGAGCCATCCCTGCTCGAAATCAGTTTTGAATCGGCGCAAAAAAAGATGACGGTGTTTGTCGGAAATGAAAAAGTGAAAATGACCGGCAACGTGCAGGACCTGACCGCCATACAGGTGAGCGGTTCTGTGAGCCAGCAGGATTTCATCCGCTTTCAGCAGCTGTTCAATCCTTATTTTGGCCGGATCAATGTGATCAGCCACCTGGCCAATGACCCCGCCAATGCCTCCAAAAAGGATTCGATATCGGCTGCTTATGCGGAAGCCGTTGGCGACGTGGAAAAGCAGGTGGACAGTTTTGTGACCACCCACAAATCATCTTATGTAAGCAGTTTCCTGCTGGTGATCGTAAACCAGCTTTCGGATGATTATACCGTACTCGACCGGCGCTTCGCCCTGCTTACACCGGCTGCGCAAAACAGTCAGTATGGAAAATATCTGCAGGACCAGCTGGCAAATGCAAAAGTGGGTGCTGTCGGCGCTGAAGCGATGGACTTCACCCAAAACGATACGAGTGGCCATCCGGTGAGCCTTTCATCTTTCAAAGGCAAATACGTGCTGGTTGATTTCTGGGCGAGCTGGTGTCGTCCCTGCCGCATGGAAAATCCCAATGTGCTGGCGGCCTATGGTAAATTCAAAGACAAGAATTTTACCGTGCTGGGCGTGTCGCTTGACCGTGACCGCAGTCCCTGGCTGAAAGCCATCCAGGACGATCAGCTGAAATGGTCTCAGGTCAGCGACCTCAAATTCTGGAACAACGAAGTGGCCGTTAAATACCGCATTCAGCAGATCCCCCAAAATTTCCTGATCGATCCCAACGGACGGATCGTCGGAAAAAATCTGCGCGGCGCCGACCTCGATGCGAAGCTCTGTCAGCTGCTCGGTTGCAATTAACCGCCTTCTTCTCAGCCAAGTTGCCGTTTATATAATTGAATGCTGTTTTCATAACCGAGGTAGAGTGCATCGGCGATCAATGCATGGCCGATGGAGACTTCATCCAGACCCGGAATCTGTTGCGCGAAATAGTGGAGGTTTTGCAGGTCGAGGTCGTGACCGGCGTTAATCCCCATGCCGAGCGTGCGGGCAAGGGCTGCGGCTGCGATATAGGGCGCAATCGCCCCGGCGCGGTCAGTATGGTAGGCGCTGGCATAGCCTTCCGTATATAGCTCGATGCGATCAGTACCTGTTTTTGCGGCTCCCTCTACCATCTCCGGCACGGGGTCCACAAATATCGAAACGCGGATGCCGGCCTGCTGGAATACAGCAATCATTTCCCGCAGGTAATCCTGGTGCTTCACCGTATCCCATCCATGGTTTGAGGTGATCTGTCCCAGCGCATCCGGCACAAGGGTCACCTGCGCCGGCCGGTTGGCGAGTACCAGGTCAACAAATTTTTGTTCCTGGCAATTGCCTTCGATATTGAATTCAACCGAGATCGCTTTTTTTATATCGTATACATCCTGGTAACGGATATGCCGCTCGTCCGGACGCGGATGAACGGTGACGCCGTCGGCGCCGAATTTTTCGGCATCGAGCGCCGCTTTCAGCACGTTGGGATTGTCCCCTCCGCGGCTGTTCCGCAGAGTGGCGAATTTGTTTATGTTGACGGAGAGTTTGGTCATCGGAGATTTCGTGAAAAGCAAAGGTAGACCAATTCAAAAAAAGAAAGGGCCTGGAAAGGCCCCTTCGTAATCCTTAAAAATTGCTATGATCACGGTTTGGTCAGCAATGAGCTGTATAATATTTTCGACCGGGTATTTTTTACCTGCAGGCAGTAAAAACCTGATTCGAGTGACCCGACATTGTCTACATGAATAGTGTTGGCTCCTTCCACCAGGTTCACACCCATCATCCGGCGGATACGGCCGGTATAGCTTGTCAGCGTAATGATGCAATGTCCTTCGGCTTCGGAAGCGATGTCTACCAGAATCTCATCGGAGAATTCTGCCGGACGCGCGCTGATCTGCATTTTCGATAGGGGTTTAGTTTCTGTTTCCATGTTAACGGTTTTGATGGTTATTCGAAACCGGGATGGGGATCAGTTGCATACCGCCATACTGTGCATTCGTTTCGGCATTTCCTGGCTGCAGGTTCCGGATCAGTTCGAGTAATGAGTGAATCGTTTCTTTCATACTATTGGATTTGCTTAATGATATCTATTCCCTTGCCACTAATTAAGTGATTGATGTTGAACATATTATGGGAATGTCTGGCATGCGTTCCTTCCCAGTCGGGGATAAGAAAACCCCAAAATAGGAATGGGGCCTAGAAACGCGTGACGAGCTTGAGATTCAGCAGCCGCGGCGTGAGTCGCTGGGGCATCGCATAGGTGGTGTTGGAGAAGTCTTTGATGAGCAGGTAAGACACGGTATTCTCCCGGTCGATGATATTGAATACTTCCAGCGTGATCCAGATATTCTCCAGTTTACGAAAAGGATTGTGGCTCCGACGGCTCGATTTATCCTGGTCCAGCAGCTGTGCGCTGAAACCCAGGTCAGCACGGATATAGGGATCGATGATCAGCGCATTGCGGTATTTAACGCTGCCGGGGATATTGAAGGGCAGATTGCTGCCGTAGAGCAGGTTGAGGTAAACTTTGAAATTCTTGTTGGTGGACAAATAATCCTGGATGAACATCCCCAGCGTAATCAAGCGGTCCGTCGGCCGCCGCACCCATCCCTGCTTGACCTTCATGCTGTCTGTCGGTCGGTTGAGCGAATCCAGCGTATAGTTATAGTAGAATGCGTCATTGATCTTTTCGCGGGTGCGCATGAAGCCGAGGCTTACCCAGCTTTCCGCATCTTTTACCAGATTGGCAAACAGCCTTCCTTCCACACCGGCGGCGTAGGCTTTGGCGTGGTTGATGCCGTCATACTGAATATGCACATTGGTAAGATCGTATGGGTTTACGTCTGACAACGATTTATAATACGCCTCTGCGGTAAAACGAAAGGGCCTGTCGCCGACATGGAAATTATAATCCAGGCCTGCAGATACCTGCCAGCTTTTTTGTGCGCGCAGCGCGGTGTTGACAGACCCGTCCGGTTTGCGCAACTCGCGGTAAAAAGGCGGCTGGTCATAGATTCCGAGCGAGGCCTTATAGATGATATCTTTTTTCGAAGCAACCGGTTTCCACGAGATGCCTGCCCGCGGCGATACCAGCGTTTGTTTGTTGAGTGTGTTGTAATTGATCCGTACGCCTGTTTGCAGCGTGAAATTTTTTGCGCGGCCCAGCACGGTATTGTCCTGGATGAACGCGGTGAAGCGCCCGATGTTCAGATCAGTGTTGCCATCCAGGTATTTGAACAGTGGAAAGGAACCTGCGTTGTTCGGCAGCGAATAACCCGCAGAATCCTGCATCTCCCATTCGTGTACATTGTCGTGCACGGTCTGCCTTTCTGCCGAAACGCCCCATTGAAAATGCTGTGAATGCCAGTCGTACCATCCCTTGTGGGATACATTCAGTACGTTGATCGATAACTGATCCCGCGCATAGTCCTGGTAGCTGCCGGCACCGAGCGGGTTGGTGATGAGGCCGTAAGTTGAACTGCTCTTGTCGAAATCCCTTTCACCAAAGAGATAATCGCCGGTGATATCATAGTTCTGCCGTTCATTGTCGTTGAACCGTGATACCATCCATTTGAAGCGGAGTTTTTCTGAAGGCTGCTGGATAAAGGAGAGTCCGAACAGGCTGGTGCGGTAGCGGTCTTTTTCCTGTCCGTTGAAATAGACATCCAGGGCGAGGTTGGCGGTGAAGAAAGGCGAGAAGACAGAAGAAGTCAGTTCGGTGAAAGTTGGAACGAGGCTGAAGCCGGTCTGTGAAAAAACCGTAAAGAGTTCAAGCGAATTCCGTGGATTGATGCGGTAGGTGAACAATCCCTGCAGGTCAGCCGAAGATGGTACATAATTCCCTTTCGTCGCCTGGCTGCCCAGCAGATTTTTGTTGCTCCGGTTTCTGGCGCCGATCAGGTACGTGAAGCGCTGGTCTTTCGAACTGCCTTCCAACTCCAGCCCCTGCTCGAGCAAACCGGCATACGCAGATCCATGAAATTCTTTGGGCGTCTTATACTGGATATCCAGGACGCTGGACATCTTGTCGCCATATTTTGCCTGAAAGCCGCCATTGTAGAAGCTGACATTTTTTGTCATCTCCGGATTGATAAAACTCAGGCCTTCCTGTTGCGCGTTGCTGACGAGGTAGGGCCGGAAGATTTCGAAATCATTTACATAGATCAGGTTCTCGTCGTAGTTTCCGCCGCGCACCGAATACTGGCTGGTGAGTTCATTGCTGGAGCCCACGAAGATCTTGATCAGGCTTTCGATGCCGCCATTGGGTGTAGGAATATTGATGGCGTCTTTCGGATTGATGCGGATCAGTCCTGATTCCTTGCGGTCGCGTTCACTGGTGATGGTCACTGTTTTCAATTCCTGCACGGATTTTTCCAGGCGGATGGTCACCTCTTCCTTTTCCTGTTCGTTCAGTAAAAAGTTCTGCTGATAGGTTTTGAATCCGGCGGCTGAAAAAACCAGTCCGATTGCACGGCCGGCCGGAACGGTGATCCTGAAAGTGCCGGAATCTGAACTGATGATGCCGGATTCACGGCCAAGGATCGTGATACTGGCTTTGGCTACGGGATGTTCGTTGTCGTCCAGAACCTTTCCGGAAATCTGCCCGGTTTTTTTTTGCGCAAATCCAGGGATGCAGCCGAAGAGGAAAACCATCGTCAGGGCAACCGGAATGAGCAGGGGAGAAAACCCTTTGTTCGGGGAGGTATTGCGAAGGCAGTTAGACAAAGGCTATTTTTTGATCTTACCCAATCTCACAAACAACGGAAAATAAAAGGATTTCTTGTCGTCACCCGACCACAGGCCGGCTATTTTTTCGCCAAGGGCCGCCACGGGATCATCCGCATGTACTTTCTTATAGTGCTGTACGCTGGACCAGGTATTGAAATAACCCAGCAGATCCTTCCGCGTATAATCGGTAAAAATCCTGAACCGTTCTTTTGACAGCGCTTCGAAATAAAAGGGAATGGTTTCATAGGCTTCGTCCACCCAGCGTCGTTCGGCATCCCAGTAGGCGCCCATCTTCTCGGCATAAAATGATTCAAGCATCGCGTCCAGTTCAGGCTCTCCGCACCGGATGGTCTGATAGCCCCACAGGGCGACCACGCATCCGTTTTTTCCGACGCGCACAGCTTCCGTAAAAAAATCTTCGAAGCGAAACCAGTGGTAGGCCTGGGCTACGGTGATCAGGTCAAAATGATTATCCGGGAACGGCGTTTTTTCCGCAGGGGAAACGGCATAATGAATATTGTCTTTTTGAAAGGCATGCGCGAGTTGCTGCTGACTGAGGTCGGTGGCCTCTACTTCGCGGAAATAGGGCGACAGTAAGATGGCCGCCTGTCCGTTGCCCGTGGCGCAATCCCAGGCGATGTCTTTGCTGCCCACAAAGGACAGCAGGTACCGGATGAGTGCGGCCGGATAACCGGGTCGATACCGGGCATAGACCGCGGACTGTGCTGAGAAAAGATCTTTTGACATCGGCTACAGGGATTTGAACTTCCGGATGGTTTCTGTTGGATCGGGCGTATTAAAGATGCTGCTGCCGGCCACCAGTACGTCAGCGCCGGCATGGATCAGGGCCTGCGCGTTTTCCAGCGACACGCCGCCATCCACTTCGATGAGGGTATGGAGCGCAGCGGCGGTAATCATTTTTTTCAGCTGCCGCACTTTTTCGATCGCGTGCGGGATGAATTGCTGTCCCCCGAAACCGGGGTTGACGCTCATGATCAGCACATGATGCAAATCGGCGAGGATGTCGGCGAGGAGCAGTACCGGCGTATGGGGGTTTACGGCAACGGCCGGTTTGGCGCCGAGTGCTTTGATCTGTTGAATATTTCGGTGGAGGTTGCGGCAGGTTTCGAAATGGACGATGATGGTATCGGCGCCGGCTTTCACGAAAGCTTCCGTTAGTTTTTCCGGCTCTTCGATCATGAGGTGCACATCGCAGGTCTTTTTTGCCACGGTGCGGATCTGCTGTATCACCGGAATGCCATAGCTGATATTGGGAACGAACCTTCCGTCCATCACGTCGAGGTGGAACCAGTCGGCCTCACTTTCGTTGACGAGCTGGCAGGCGGCACCCAGGTGCAGGAAGTCGGCAGCAAGGATAGAAGGAGCGATGAGGGCCATGAAGCGGTTGGTTTATACAAAAATAACCTTCCAACCATGGATGAGCAAATCAGCGTTTCACCCTTTCGGCGCCTTCTTTTGCTTCTGTAAAATTTCTGTCCAGCGCAATCGCACGCTGGTAATTCACGCCGGCCTCGTCTTTTTTACCCAGCGCCTCATCACAGCGGCCCATCCAGAAATAGGCATCGGGTTCTGTATTGGACACCGTAGCGGCCATCTGAAAAATGCCGAGCGCTTCGGCGAATTTTTTTTGTTTGAAGAAGACGATGCCTTTTTCGAGATAGGCCTGTGTTGTTTTCCAGTCGCGCCCGATACAGGAATCAAACTGAATCACCGCCTGCGGATACTGGTGCACGTTGGCATAATAAATCCCCTTGATCAGGAAGGGGTCGGTCTGGCTGTGCGCCGCATCGTTGCGCAGGATGGCGTCGCAGAGCCGGAGGGCGGCGGGATTGTTTTTTTCGGCGTAGAGATGCGCGAGTTCGAGTCCGTATTCGTCGAGCGGCTTTAACCGGTAAGCCTGCTGTAACGACATCATGGCCGCGCCGCTGTCCTTGAGCTGCTCTTCCAGCAACCCTTTTTCATACCAGGTTTCAAAATCAGTGGAATCTTTTTGCAGCATCGCCGCGTATAGCGCCGTGGCGGTGGCCGGACTGCCGCTCTGCGCGTAGGCATCGGCGAGCAGCCGGTTGATCTGCGGCTCGCCCTGGAATCTTTTTGCGCCTTCCTGCAATAGTTTTAATCTTTCCGCCGGATCGCCGAGCACCGCGAGATTGGCGGCATAGGGCGTGAGGTAATCCGGCTTGCGATCGAGGGTCCAGGCTTTTTTATAATCGGGATTGGCGGCCTCGCGTTCGTTGAGCCTGACCAGTCGGCTGGCGCGTTCAAAATACAAAGACGCATTTCCGGGAAACTTCCGGATGCTGTCGTCGATGCCGGCAAAACGCGGATCCGCCGCGTCGGGCTCACCGGCATGTTCATGACAGGACAAGAGCAGACAAAAAAATACCGGCAGGAAAATCAATGCAATGCCGGTTCGGACGGGGTGGACCATCCTCAAAATTACAATCATTCCCCGAAGACGGTATAACGGACGCGTTAAAAACCTAATTTCACTCCAAACTTCTGTCTATGCTGCTGGCCATTCACAATATACTTCGCTGGATCATCTTGTTGTTGCTGGTCTTATCCATCCTGCAGGCATTCACCGGCTGGCAGAAGAAAAGAGAATTGCGGCTGGGAGACACGAGGCTCTGGCTGTTTACGATGATCTCCGTCCATATCACCCTGCTGATCGGGCTCTACCTTTTATTTTTCGGGAGATTCGGCGTGGCCGCCGGCCTGCCTCCGGGCGTGCAGCTGATGAAAGATCCGTTCTACCGTTTTTTCTGGGTAGAACATCCCGCAGGTATGATCATCGCCACCACGCTGATTACGGTCGGTCGCGGACTGGTAAAAAAACAACTGCCTGATCCCGTCAAATACAAACGCGCCTTCTGGTTGTTTTTCCTGGCGCTGGTGGTGATCCTGGCTACCGTGCCCTGGCCCGGCCGGGCGATCATCGGGAGACCGATGCTCCCTTAATAAAATCCCAGGGTGGCTGCCTTGATGAG